>JAASTM010000456.1 GCA_021767325.1 Spirochaetales bacterium | reverse complement strand
CGCAGGATCAGGTAGTAGCTCAGGATTGCAATCAGAGCTACCGCAATGGTAATCAGCGAATTGATGGTGATAAAGGTGGTCAAACTGCCGTACTTGTGGGCCTGCGAAACAGCGTACCCGGTATACCAATCCCAGGGTTCGTAATAGCTGGCAATGATCCAGTAATTCCCGGCGCTTGTATCAAGTACCGTATCGACTTCACCGGCCTCATTTGCGCGGTTAAGAATCTCCTCCGCGTATTTTTCTTCTACTTGCAGAGCCTCCGGCCACAGTATGAGTTCGAGGTCTCCATTGATGATGAAGGGCTGTACTTCCTTTTCATTCTGAAACCGTCTGGAGAGCTGCTCCAGCAGCTGCTCCTGCAAGCGGGCCACCTCGTCCGAAGCGGCACTCATCGCATCGATATCCGAGTATTCATACTCGATGCCGCGAATCCGGCTCTCGAAATCCTGCTGATAAAGCTGTTTTACTTCGCCTCTGAAAAAGTAAATCGAGATTCCGATGCTTAGTGCTGCAATAAGGACGATGGAGACAGCTCCGGCCAGAGCAATTCTGAACTGCAAGGAGTTTTTCATATTACGAGCATAGTGAACTTGCGGAGTGAATGCAACTTGCTATTTTTCCTATCTACGGGGTTTCGGTACCCATGCAATTTTCATCGACAGGGCAGCAGCAGGAGCTGCAGCAGCGGTGAGAGGCCAACTCCTATGACCGGTATAACCGGCATCAGGTTCGAATATGCCCAGCGGCCGGTAGAAAGCGCATGGATTTCGATTCCAATTGCGACCAGTGCGCCGCTTAACAGAATGATTGCCAGGCTGGATGCTGATTTGAGGTCAAACCACCCGGTTCGCCGGTAGACAATATAGCCAATGAACCAGATGAACAGAATAATTATTCCATCACCAAGGCTGGCTCGAAAACAGAGCAGCCAGCTTTTGAGTTCATTGAAGGGCATGTTCTGGTAAAACAGCATCTGGAGCATTTCCCAGACGTAATTGATAAGTACCGATAAAGTAAACAGCCGCAGTAAAAAAGTTCTCTTTCGCATATATGTTACAATTTAAGTCAAAATTATAGATAAGTACAGCGACAGGTCCGCATGTCTTACTTTTATTCTACAAGCTTCGAGAAAACCAAATTCAGAGCCACATCGGTGGCGGCAAAGGTGAGAAACTCCTGGCTCATACTTATTTCAAGGGAGCTGTCGGGGCTGAGGACGAAGCGGGAGCCGAAGGTGAAAGTGGAATTGAACCTGTCGGCCCGGATGTAGCCCGTTTTGTAGGGGCTGGTGGTGCCGTTGATGGTACCGATAAAGGCGAGGGTGGGATGGAACTGCCAATCGATGGTGAGAGAGAAAGGAAGTACTATGTGTATAAACTCAGACTCAAGCAGAATGCCGGGGGTACTGAGATAGGCTGCACCTACCGAGGCATTGAAGGAGAAGTGAGACACAGCATAATCGGCATAGAGTCGCAGGGCGATGTCGATTCCACCGCTGAGCAGATCATGAGAGGCCCGGTTTAGGGGGATTTTGATCAAACTGCCGGCACTCAGGCTGAGAGGTATTCGTTCACCCTTGAATAACAGGAGCCGGGGCTCTACCTGCAGTGCGCTGATTTTAAGCAGCGGATCATCCTCGTTGAGAATAACTCTGTCTGAGTTTTCAAGGTAAAATTGGAGGTCATAGTCGGGCCGCAGTTCGCGGTCGGCATTGGGAAAGCCGAACAGCCCATGGTACCATTGCAGAAAGCCGTCCATTATTCCAGGGAAGTGCGAAGTGAGGAGAACTGCCGCGCTGGCATCGATTCGGTTACCGAACCCGTAACGTACCCCGAGTGTGGTGTAGGCGCCTTCACTGTCGAGTTCTGCAGTAATCTCGGGGTTGCCGCCGTCCTCTGTATCGAGAAAGAAGTTGTTTCCGTAACTCTGTATGAGGTAGAGCCGGGCACTCTCCGGCTTTTGAAGGGCGGCACTGCGCGGCTGGAATTGCGCAAAGGCTGCGTATAAGGGATGCAGATTATGCGAATTCAGCGGTTCGGCGTGAATAGAAACGGGATATGAGGATAAAAGCAGTGCGATGAAGAGAACGAATCGGTTTATAGACTGCATTAGTATTATTTATACGTAAATGCACCATTTTTTCAAGCGAGATAGACACACTAACGCTTTCAGCGTAATTTAACTTTTTGGTTGCAAAAAGTTAAAAGTAACGTTACATTATCTGGAACGCTGTTTCAAAATAACAATCTAATCTGCGTTCTCTCGAGATCGATTCGAGCCCGGAGGAAATAATGAAGATTCGAGGAAAGATGCTGTCTGCCTTTGGGGTAGTAGTAATTGTGATTCTCTTCAGTGGTGTAGTTGGATACCTGCAGATTGAAAGACTCCAGACCTCAGCACGGAAGGTTGCTCTGGTTACTATTCCCCATGCGAGAGTAATGCAGGATTATGCCCTGACCGTCACTACTGCACATCTCTGGATAGAGGAGATAATAACAGGAACCGAAAACCGGCAGCAGAAACAGGCAGTCGACAGGCTGTTCGAAGAGGCGCAATGGTATATTAAAGCTCTGAAAGAGGGCGGAAGTAATGAAAAATACCAGATTGAACCAATTCACGATAAGGAACTGCGTAATGCTCTGGATAGTCTGAAACACAAGCTCGACAGGTTTGTGCGTACTGTGGATGTTAGGTTTGAACTGGCGGAGCAGAATGATGATGCACTGGCGGTTGCGGATGAAACCTTTGACCGACAGTACAGTCAGATGATGACTGAAGCCCAGGCGGTTGAGGCGAAGATAGGCGTGCACGTGGAGGGGAGTATGGCCGGCATGAGTGAAACAGCTGAAGCCGGCAAACTGATGTTAATGACTTCAAGCATTATCGGAGTGCTGTTTTCTCTTTTAATAGCCATGTTCTTCTCGGGAAGGATGAGCACGCGAATCTCAAAACTGTTTCAGTTCAGCGGACGCCTTGCAGAGGGCGATTTTTCTGATACCGTTACCCTGAACAGCCGCGATGAAATCGGTATGATCGGCGAGAGCATGAATAATGTTTCGCATTCCCTGCACTCCATGGTTTCGGAGGTGCAGGCTGTAACCGGTAATTTGACCGATACCAGTCTGGAACTCTCTACCAATATGGATCAAACCTCCACGGCGGTAAATCAGATTACCGGTCATTTGGAAACCATG
>JAASTM010000455.1 GCA_021767325.1 Spirochaetales bacterium | reverse complement strand
TTCGACACAATGGCCATCAGTTATCAGCGCCAGGGGCGGATGTACACCTACCCTCCCCATCTCGGACAGGAGGCGCCGGCGATCGCCGCCGGCTCGGTATTACAGCAGAATGATTGGCTGGTCCCCTCGAATCGTGATTTAGGAGCCTGGTTAATGAAAGGGGCCAGCCCGAAAGAGATGTTTCTCTTCTACCGGGGCCATGAGGTATCCCAACGCTTTGAAAACGCCCACCGGCTGCTGCCGGTCGCAGTACCGATCGCCGACCAGATCGTCCACGCCGCAGGGGTCGGCTATGGTGTCAAATTCAGGGACGAGGAGTCGGTGGTGCTCACCTTCTCCGGCGACGGCGGTACCTCGGAAGGCGATTTCCACGAGGGACTCAACTTTGCCGCTCTGTGGAAGGTACCCCTGATTACCGTCGTGCAGAACAATCAGTACGCCATATCCGTACCTGTTCACAAGCAGTCGGCCTCCAAAACCATTGCCGCCAAATCCGTCTCCTACGGGATGCCGGGCATCAGGGTCGATGGAAACGACTACCTGGCGATGCACGAAGTGCTGACACAGTCGGTCGAGTATGCCCGCAGCGGCAAGGGACCGGTCTTGATCGAAGCCTTCACCTATCGTCGCGGTGCCCACACTACCTCGGACGATCCTAAAAAGTACCGCACCTCTGACGAAGAGGAGCACTGGGATAAAAAAGACCCGATCAACCGGCTGCGGGCTTTCTTAATCGAGCAGGAGCTGTGGAAGCCGGAAGAGGAAGAAGAGCTCATAGAAGAGTATAAACAGAAAATCGACGCCGAGTTTCAAGAAGCGGAAAACTATCCCCAGCACCAACTCGACGACGTGTTCGCGTACATGTACTCCGAACTTCCCCCGGAACTGGAG
This sequence comes from Spirochaetales bacterium, assembly GCA_021767325.1. The sequence goes on along the minus strand of JAASTM010000455.1, from coordinate 2,306 downwards.
CAGCAGAAACAGGAGTACCGGGAGTATCTCGATCAAAAGGAGCCGCGGAAATGAAAGTGATGAATATGGTGCAGGCGATCAACAGCGCCCTCGAAAACGCCCTTGCAGAAAATGAAAACTGTGTGCTGTACGGAGAAGACGTCGGGCTGGAAGGTGGCGTCTTTCGGGTTACCGCGGGGCTGCAGGAAAAGTTCGGTGAGAAGCGGGTCTTCGACAGCCCGCTGGCAGAGTCCGGCATCGTCGGAACCGCCGTCGGTATGGCCGCCACCGGCCTGAAACCGATTGTAGAGATGCAGTTCTCCGGATTCTCCTACCACTCATTTCATCAGGTAATCAACCAGGTGGCCAGAATGCGTAACCGCACCCGCGGCCGCTACACCGCCCCCATCGTGATCCGGATGCCCTACGGCGGCGGAATCAAGGCCCCCGAGCACCACTCCGAGAGCATGGAAGTGCTGTACGCGGCCATCCCCGGTCTGAAGGTGGTCATCCCTTCCAGCCCGCACGATGCCAAGGGGCTGCTGATCGCAGCAATTCGCAGCGAAGACCCGGTGGTGTTTATGGAACCCAAGCGGCTCTACCGCTCCATTAAGCAGGAGGTGCAGGAGGAGCCGTTCGCCATCCCCCTCGGCAAGGCCAGAGTCGTGCAGGCGGGTGAAGATATAACCCTGCTCTGCTACGGGGCCGGCATGCGCGAAGCTCTGAAAGCGGTCGAGGAGATGAACCGGCGGGGTGTTTCGGTCGAACTGATCGACGTACGCAGCATCTACCCCCTCGACCGTGCGACCATCGGCGAGTCGGTCCGTAAAACCGGCCGCATGCTGGCCGTGCACGAAGGCCCGGAGAGCTACGGACCGGGGGCGGAGCTCGTTACCACCGCCGTTGACGAGGCCTTTCTCTACCTCGAAGCCCCGCCGCGCCGTCTGTCGGGCTTCGACACCGTTATTCCCTTTCCACAGGGTGAGCACTGGTATATCCACACACCGGAGCGAATTGTTCACGAACTGCAGAAACTGGTGGACTACTAAAGGGGGACACAATATGAACTATATTTTCAACTTTCCGGATATCGGCGAAGGCATCACCGAAGGGGTGATTGTAGAATGGCGGGTAGCAGCGGGCCAAGAGGTCAAAACCGGCGACCCGCTGGTGGAGATGGAAACCGACAAGGTGGTCACCGACATCCCCTCACCCAAGGACGGGAAAGTGGTCAAACTCTACGGAAAAGAGGGCGATACCATCGAGGTGGACTCCCCCTTGGTCGAGCTCGAGATAGCCGGTAGCACCCCGGAGGAAGCAGCAACACCGGCCGCAGCGGAGAATGAGCCGGATAAGGCAGAAGAAGAGGAAGAAGAGCATTTCGGCGTGGTGGGCAGCTCCGAAAGCGCGGGCGCCGACGATATGCTGCCTTCCAGCAGCGAGGGCACCCAATCTCGACCGGAGAATGCCCCGCAGGAGAAGCGCAAAAAGGTAAAGGCCACCCCGGTGGCCCGCAACTACGCTACCCAACTCGGCGTCGACATACAGCAGGTCGACGGCACCGGACCGCAGGGACGGGTAATGAAGGCGGATATCAAAGCCTACTCCGACCGCGGAACCACCGCCGCTGCCGGGCCATCGCCCGAACAAACCGAGCACATACAGGCGCAGCCCCAGACGGCTGAAGGCCTCATCACGGAAGTCCCCCTGACCAGCATACGTAAGACCATCGCCAAAAGCATGCTGCAGTCAAAGCAGTCGACCGCCCATATGAGCCTGTTCGAGGAAGTGGAGATATCTGAGCTGGTAGCTCTCCGGCAGCGTTATAAACAGAAGTTTGCAGAAAGGGAGATCCAACTAACCTATCTGCCCTTCTTTCTCAAAGCCGCCGCCCGCGCTCTGTCCGAATATCCCGCTATCAACAGCGAGATGGACCTGGAGAACAACCGGATGCTCTATAAAAACTATTACCACATTGGCATTGCCGTAGATACCGAGGATGGACTGGTAGTGCCGGTAATTCGGGATGTCGACAAAAAAGAGATTTCACAGCTCGCTGCAGAGATCCAAGAAAAGGCCCGCCGGGCCAGAGAGCGCAGCCTTACCCTCGATGAGTTCAAGGACGCTTCCTTCACGGTGACCAGCTACGGCTCGATCGGAGGTTTGTGGGGAACCGCAGTCATCAACTACCCCCAGGCGGGTATTCTCGGGCTGGGCCGAATCCATCAGCAGCCGGTCGTGAAAAACGACGAAATTGTGGTCGGCACCGTCCTGCCGGTCTCCCTTACGGTAGACCACCGGATTGTCGACGGCGGCACATCCAGCCG
>JAASTM010000454.1 GCA_021767325.1 Spirochaetales bacterium | reverse complement strand
ATAATTGAACGCGAAGCCCTGGCTTCGACGGGTATCGGGCACGGAATCGCGATTCCCCACTGCCTGACAAACCTCGTCGATGCCACGGTTATGGCCTTCGGCCGCAGTATCTCCGGCGTCCCCTTCGATTCCGCCGACAATAAACCGGCTCAGCTGATCTTTCTCTTGGCCGGCCCGCAGTCAGCCACCGGTACGCATCTGAAACTGCTGAGCAAATTGAGCCGGATTCTCACTGAAAAGCAGTTCCGCACAAACTTACTCGAAGCTCAGGAGGCCGAGGAGGTACTCGAACTGTTCCGCCGGGCTGAGGAGCTTTAGAGAGGAGCTATAGAAATGACATCCTCCTTGAAATGGGCGATCGCTCGAATCATCCTGACCAGTATATACCTGTATGCCGGCTGGCTCCTGTTCACCGGCAGTACGAATCCACGCTCACTGCTGATGGGGGCCGGGTTCTCCTTCCTGATTGCACTGACAACCTTCAAACTTTTTATCGACGATGACGAGGCGGCCCGCCGCACTCTGCTGCCCAGAGTACACTGGCTGATTTTCTATTTTTTCCTGGTCTTCTATAAACTCTATATCTCCAGTTTCAAAACCGCCTTTTCAGTTTTTACCAATTCATACTCTCCACGGGTGGTTCACTTTCGCACCCGGCTCAATTCGGATATCGCCAGAAGCGTAATCTCCGGCTCCATTACCCTGACCCCCGGAACGATTACCCTGGAGCTGACCGAAGACCACCTAGTGGTCCACTGGCTGGATGCCTCTACCACCCACAGCCGCTTTGCCGGCAACCTGATCAAGGGCAGCTTCGAGAAACTCCTGAAGCGAATTTGGATATAGCTATGGAAACCTTACTGCCGACCATCATCAACTGGACAATCGCCTTTCTGCTGGGCTCCTGCATTGTGGGAATCGTCCGCATCATCATCGGTCCCGGAGCCGCAGACCGGCTCACCGCCTTGAATCTGGTGGGCTCGCAGGTGCTGGCTCTGCTGGTACTGACCGCATACCGGGCCGGATCACCGGTGTACCTGGACGTGGCCATGGTCTACGCCGAGTTCGGATTTCTGGGGGTTTTGGCCCTTACCCGCTATTTGTCGAAAAGGAGCGGAACAAAATGAGTATAGCTGCGGTAGTTTTCTTTGTACTGGGTATCTTTTTCGCCATAACCGGCCATATCGGGCTGTTGAACGCGCCGGATGTATATACCCGCCTGCAGACCTCCTCTACCTGCAGCACCACCTCGGTCATCTCAATCCTGATTGCCAGCATGCTCCTGTCCGGGATCAGCCCTTTTACCGGCAAAGTGGCGGCAATCAGCATCTTCTTCGTCATTACCAGCCCCCTGGCCACGCACATAATTGCCCGCTACGCCTGGGAGCAGGGCATCGTGCCCTGGAGGCGGCAGAAATGACCGGGATTTTTATCAACAGTCTTCTGTGGGTAATTGCAGCGGCGGGTCTCTTGTCGGTACTGTTCGACGATTTATATGTCTCGGTAATCTCGCTGTCGGTATTCAGCTTTCTCTCATCCCTTCTGTTTTATGTAAGCCATGCCCCCGATGTCGCCATTACCGAGGCGGCGGTGGGGGCCGGCATGACGACCCTCATATTTATTTGGGCGGTACAGGCCAGCACCTCGAAGGGGCCGGGCAGAACTTTGATCAGTTTCTCACCCAAGCTGCTGATAGATGCGGCCCTGGTCGCTGCAATAGGGATAGTGTTGTATCTGGTTCTGCCGCCGATCAGCGGCGGCCCCCATTTCCTGCGCGATTTTATCGCCGAAAACGGGTATAGTGATACCGGCGCCTCGAACCTGGTGAGCGCCGTGTATCTTGGATACAGGGCCTTCGATACCTTCGGCGAAACCATCGTGCTGTTGTGCGCGGTCACCGGTTCTATCTTTTTTTTAGCGCGGTCCCATTAATCCGGTAAGAGGAGAGACGTATGCGTACCAAAACCGACATGCTGGATGTAGCCTCCCGCAAACTCGCCCCCTATGTGCTGCTGTTCGGCTGCTACCTCATCAGTAACGGCCACCTCTCTCCGGGCGGCGGATTTCAGGGCGGAGTGGTACTGGCTTCGGGACTGATTCTGCCGGCTCTGGGCTGCCGTCCGGAGCGCCGGGAGGATCTGCTGTCGAACCTTTCGCTCAGCATCGGAGAGACCGCCGGTTTCATCCTGTTGTTTCTCATCGGTATCAGCGGCATCGTGGCCAGCGGGTACTTTCTGGCCGACCCCTTTCCCGCAACCGCCCGCCCGCATGCCTGGTTCATCTTTTTTCTGAATCTGGCCATCGGCATCAAGGTGGGGGCCGGCATCGGGCTGCTGAGTCTGCTGCTTATTCGCGAATCACTGGAGCCTGAGCATGGATAAACTCCTAGTCATACTGCTGATGTGCATAGGCCTGTGGGGAATTCTCGCAGGGCGGTCGCTGATCCGCAAGATTATCGGCTTGAGCATCCTCAACAGCACGGTAGTCATTCTCTTTATTTTATCCGGCCGCATCGACGGAACCAAAGCCCCGATTCTCACCAACAGCGAACCGGGTCTGCTTGTTGACCCCATTCCACAGGCGCTGATGCTCACTGCGATTGTAGTCGGTCTGTCGGTAACGGCAGTGGCGCTGATCCTGGCGGTGAAGCTGTACCGCTCCTGCGGCAGTCTGAATGTCTGTGAAATCGAGGAATCGGTGGATGAGTCTGCAGAATGATCTGGCGGTGCTGCTGCTCTTATGTGCTCCGTTAGTTGCGGCGGTAATCAGTTTAAGCGGTAAGTTTCTCAAGAACAGCTACTACACGAGCATTTCGTTTCTGATATGGCTGGGCGGCTCGCTGTACGCCCTGGCGGTGTCAGCACCGGCGATCTTCTACGGGGAGCCGCTCAGCTATCACCTGGGCGGCTGGATGGAACCTTACGGTATCCGGCTGTCTATCGACGGCCTCACCTGGATAGCGACCCTGACGGATATTCTCATTGGTACGGCCGCCTGGCTGGCAACCCGCCGGTATCGCCGTTTCGGCCCGGTATTTTACTTTTTCTTTTTTATGGCTCTATTCTCACTACAGGGGATTTTGTGCACACGGGACATTTTCAACTTATTCATCTGGTTCGAGGTACTCTCACTGAGCTCTTTCCTGCTGATCAGTTACGACCACAGCATGAGTTCGAGACTGGCGGCGGTTCGCTATCT
>JAASTM010000453.1 GCA_021767325.1 Spirochaetales bacterium | reverse complement strand
AGGTTGACTCATAGTGGATTAAATGACAAGAATATAGAATTAACAGGAGGATAGCGTATGAAAAGAGAAACATGGGGAAGTAGAGCAGGCTTTATTATGGCTGCTGTCGGCTCTGCTATCGGTTTAGGAAACATCTGGCGGTTCCCCTACATGGCGTACGAAAACGGTGGTGGTGCATTCCTCATCCCGTACTTCTTCGCTCTGGTAACCGCAGGTATCCCGATCCTGATAATGGAGTTTTCCCTTGGTCACAAAAGTAAGGGCAGCGCACCCGTTACTTTTGCCAAACTTAACAAGGGCTGGGAATGGCTCGGCTGGTGGCAGGTTTTCATCAGTTTTGTCATTGCGGTGTACTATGTAGTAATTATCGGTTGGGCAATCAGCTTTATCGGTTACTCCTTCACACTGGGCTGGGGATCCGACACAACCGCCTTCTTCGTTGGCGATTTTCTCGGACTTACCGACGGCCCCTTCCAGCTGGGCGGCTTTAGAGGCGTTATTGTTGCCACTACCGTGCTGGCTTGGCTGATCAGCTTTATCGTGCTGTACGCGGGTGTTAAAGCCGGTATCGAAAAAGCCAACAAGATTTTTATGCCCTTGCTGATCGTAATTCTGCTGATCGTCATGATCCGCGGTATTACACTGCCCGGCGCCGCTGACGGCCTTGAAATGCTGTTCAAACCGGACTTCAGTAAGATCCTTGACGGCCGAGTGTGGGTAGCTGCCTACGGACAGATCTTCTTTACACTGAGTATCGCGTTTGCAATCATGATCACCTACTCCAGCTACCTGCCGAAGAAATCGGACATCGTGAACAACGCCTTCATGACCGGTCTGCTGAACTGCGGTTTTTCCGTACTTTCCGGTATCGCAATTTTCAGTATTCTCGGTTTTATGATGCACCAGGCCGGCGGCGAACTGCCCGGCAGCCTGAGCGGTGTATTCCTGGCGTTTGCCACTATTCCGCAGGCGATCAATGAGCTGCCCGCTCTGCAGCAGGTCATCGGTGTTCTGTTCTTCTTGTCGCTGACTTTTGCCGGTCTCTCCTCATTCATTTCGATCAATGAGGTACTGGTATCTTCGTTCACCGACAAGCTGAACCTGCCCCGCCGCAAGGTAGTCCTCGGCTACACCATCATCGCCGGTATCGTGAGTTTGATCTTTACCACCGGCGGCGGTCTGTATGTACTCGATATCGCCGACCGTTTCGTCAATAGCTTCGGCGTTGCCATGTCCGGTTTAATTGAGGCCATCATCATCGGTTGGATGTTCAAGCTGGTATCCCTGCGCGAACACTTCGAACCAATCTCCGACTTCAACGTCGGCAAGTGGTGGGAATTCACCATCAAATTTATTACTCCGCTGGTACTCGGCATCACCGCCATTCAGAACTTTTACCAAGAGTTCACCACTCCCTACGGCGGTTACGGTGTCGGACCTCTCATTGCGTACGGCTGGGCTGTAGCATTGGGTATTCTCATAATCGGTATCGTGCTCGGCAAGTCCAAGTGGAAAGACGCCAGCATACTCGAAGCAACCGCAGAAGACGAGTAAGGAGGTTACTATGTCAGGTGGAGCAATAGCTTTTATGATTTTCGGAATCCTTCTCACTTGGGGAGGAGCAGCGGTGTGCATTTCGATTGCCATGCGCAAACGGGATGTGTAAGCTTTCCAGGAATTAATTCAGAAAATTATTTCGGGCCGGACTCTCAGGAGTCCGGCCTTTTTTATGCGGCTTACTCCATCGCAAACCGGATGGAAAAACACTTATAATCCGGCTTATCAGTAATTTCAAAACTGCCGTCGAGTTGTCGTGCCAGGTTGGCGATCAGCGAGTGTCCGATACTCAGGCTCTTTTTGTCAAAGTCCGGCGGCAGCGCTTCTCCGTTGTCACAAACCTGCAGTTCGTATTCACTCTCCGTATGGCTCCACAGGTGAACCCACACCTGTCCGTCCTCACCGTCTGGAAACGCATACTTGATTGCGTTGGTCAGCAGTTCGCTGAAGATCATTCCCAGGGGAATGACTGTCCGCACCGGCAGCCAGATTGGCTGATCGATATGAAAATCCAGGTGAATACGGCCTTCGTTGATACCGTCGGCTTCCAGGATACTGTCACCCAGCTCCTGCAGATACATCCGGGCCTCTACCGCTCTGTCCTGCGAGCTGGAGTACAGCAGCTCATGTACCAGCCCTACCGCCCTGATCCGGGCCTTCACTTTGCCGAGAACCTCCGCTGTAAAGCTCCTCTGGTCGGGCAGCTCCAGCTGCTCCTCGAGACTGCCGAGCTCCAGATTCAGCATGCTGTCGATCATCATCAAATTATTCTTCACCCGATGATTGATTTCATGCACGAAGTTCCTCTCCTGTTCCACACTCTCCTGCAGCCTCCGGCGCTCCCGCTGTTCTGTAGTGATATCATGGGCAATTCCCACCATCCGGGTTACATTCCCGTCCTCCGAGACCACCGGAAACACCTCTGACCGCACCCAGCGCTCGTTTCCATCCTCATCAAAAATGCGATAATCGATCGGGTCGAGTTTATGCTCCGTGTTCAGCTGAACCAGGGCCTTCTCTACTCGTTTACGGTCCTCAGGATGTATAATCTGCAGCCAGAACGAGGGATCGGCCTGCAGACGGTCAGCGGTAACCTGAAACAGCCGTTCACAGGCGGGATTCAAATACAGGGTCTGCTGCGGGTCGATCTCCTCCAGCCAGGCGGCCTCACCCATATTTTCAATGATGGTGCGAAACATGTGAGCATGTTGTTCGATTTCGCTTTGCAGCAGCTTCTGCTCGGTTATATCGTGACCTACCCCTAGGGTTCCCAAAAAGTCACTATGACCGGGCTGCCCTTTGTACAGCCCTTCGGCATCTATCAGCAAGACCGGGTCCTTGGGCATATTGCGGTTGTGCAGGGAAAGAAACACCGTGTGTTTGTCGCCTGTCCTCAGTCGAACCTCGAACTTCCGGGTACGCCGGTCGCCGGACCGCCGCTCATCCAGCTTCCACCGGGCCCTTTCCCGGTCTTCCGGATGCACCAGTTCCAGAATGTGCTCCCCGATCAGTCTCTCGCGGTCATACCCGTAGCGCTGCACCGCCTGGTTGATAAAGACAATACGCCCTTCGGTATCGAGATGGTAAATCAGGTCGGGCATTTTATCGGTGGCATGAAACAGCGACTCGTAGGCTGCGCCGCGCT
>JAASTM010000452.1 GCA_021767325.1 Spirochaetales bacterium | reverse complement strand
GTCGATTCAGAAATCGTCTACCTGCGCGACTATGCCATCCATCCCTGCATCGGCTGCGAACAGTGCCGCAAGGACAAAACCTGCACCAAGTTCTACGATGGGATGCATCTGCTGTATCCAAAGATCGAAGAGTGCCAAGGCTTAGTAACCGCGTCTCCCACCTACAATTATAACATTACCCCTTATATGAAGGCTTTCATCGACCGCTTATACCCCTATTTTGAGTTCACAAACCCTCGTCCGGGACCCTACAGGTGTCGGCTGGCCACAAAATACCGGGCCCTGGTCAGCGTGGGAGTATGTGAGCAAAAAGAGGCCTCCGAACTCGGTGTCACCATGCCTGCGATGACCGATGCCTTTAAAGTGATGGGCTATGAATTAATTACTGAGCTGCCGATCACGCGCCATTTTTCCGTGGGTTCGGTAAAGAAAGACCCTGATTCGCTGGCAAAAGCCTACTCTGCAGGCGAGTCGTTGGCGGAAGCACTCCACTCAAAAGGATAATCGCCGTCTGCGGTATTTCTTTTTGTGGCATGGTCCACTATTCTATAATCAAGAAACAAAGAGGAGAAAACAATGCGAAAATTTAGTTTTACTATAGGTCTCTTGTTATTAACTGCATCCATGAGCTTCGGTCAATCGGCGGGAGGGGGACTCTCTTTCTTCTTTCCGGAATCCCTTCTGGATGGAAGCGGAAGCGTATCCAAAGAGGCCGGCCTATCCACGAGTATTGGATTGGGCGAGTATCTCTCAGTACCAATAGGATTTACCTATATTAAAGCATCCGGTTTCATGCCGTACGACAAGAGCGGCGAAGACGATTCACTCACCCAGATGGACGACACCATTTGGTACACCGCCGATACCTTCATTCCCTTTCTGCGTCTCCAAACCCATGTCCCCCTAGGACCGGTCTACCTCGAAGCTTTCGGCGGCATCGCCGGCGCATGGATTGTCGCACCACAGACCTTCGATGGCGCAGTGGGCCGGTACTACGGAAGCGAGGCTTCGACATTCGACTACTATATCTTTGAAAACCTCGATACCGAAATCTCATTCGGATTCGGTTACCAGATCGGCGGCACAGTCGGCTTTCAAATCGATGCGATCAGCGTGGGCATCGACGCAGTTCTGACCGACATACGAGCCGAGACCACTCTAACCAGCGATAATTATTATGAGGTTCAGAAAGCAGGCACAGTCACCGCTGGCAGTGATTTCGAGGAAACTTTTACCTCGAGGCTCAGAGGAATCTCAATCGGCCTCAGCGGCTCGTATTCTTTTTAAGCTGTCCTGAAGCATAAGGAGACGATCCTCAACAATTCTCAACAGAGCCGCTTGAAATTTTCAAATTTCTAGATAAATCCCGTATACTCGCTGATCGACCGCAGCTGTGTAGAAAGCTGTTCATAATCGATAACTCTCTTCCCATAATAGTTCAAACTGAAAGTATGATCACTGAGTGTAGGGTTCAGGGCTTACACCAACAGCGTTGAACTTTCCCAAAAGCATCTGTACAATGATATCCCTAGCATAAGTAGCCTTGATTGCCGAGCTGTTTGATAGTATTTTTCCTTGTGGAGGTATATTACATGAACGAAAATAACCGCAACGATCAGGAAAACAATAATCCAGATAAACAAAATCAGAACTGGAAGTTTCCGCAGGGCGGCTTCAATTTCAGCCGTTTCACGTGGATTATTGTAATCCTGCTGCTCTTACTCCCGTTTTTTAATATCTTAATGATGCAACAAAAATCCAATGTGATCAGTTATACACAGTTCAAGGACCTGGTGCGCTCCGGCAACGTCTCCAAAGTGGAGATGACCCGCGACACCATTGAAGGGACCTTGAAGAGCCAGACAAACGTCGGCGGAACCAATCTGCAGCAGTTTATCACCTACCTGCCGGCTACCGGAGACGAAGAACTACTGACGCTGCTGGAGCAAAACAATGTGACCATCGTAACCAACTCCGCCAACCAGCAGGGCTTCTGGGATATCTTCGCGAACCTGCTGCCGCTGCTGCTGTTCGTGTGGTTAGGGGTCATTATGTGGCGCAGCATGCGCTCCCGGGGACAGAACATGTTCTCGGTAGGTGAAAACAAAGCCAAACTGTACGACAAAACCAAGGTCAAAATGACCTTCGAAGATGTAGCTGGATTAGAATCAGCAAAGGAAGAGATTCAGGACATCGTAGATTACCTGAAGAACCCTGACCGCTACAAGAAGCTCGGGGCTCGGCCGAGCCGCGGCATCCTGCTGGTAGGCCCCCCGGGAACCGGAAAAACCCTCATCGCCAGGGCGGTGGCCGGTGAGGCGGATGTGCCTTTCTACAGCACCAGTGGTTCAGACTTCATGGAGATGTTCGTGGGTGTCGGGGCGGCGCGTGTGCGCAATATGTTCAACGACGCCAAGAAATCTGCCCCGAGCATCATTTTCATCGATGAGCTCGACTCCATCGGCCGGCATCGTGGTGCCGGACTGGGCGGCGGTCATGATGAGCGCGAACAGACCCTCAACCAGCTGCTGTCAGAAATGGACGGCTTCGAACCGAATGAAAGCACAATTATTATAGCTGCCACCAACCGGCCCGATATTCTCGACCCGGCGCTGCGGCGGCCGGGACGCTTCGACCGGGAAATAGGTATAAGTCTGCCGTCGCTGAAGGACCGCGAGTTCATTCTATCGCTGCATGCCAAAAAGAAGCCGATGCACGAGTCGGTTGATCTCACCCGGGTGGCCCGTGGAACCCCCGGTTTTAGCGGGGCTGACCTGGAGAATCTGCTAAATGTGGCCGCCCAGATTGCGGCCCGCCGTAAAAAGGAGGCCATTGAAGAGGCCGACATAGAGGATGCCCGGGATACTGTCTTGATGGGACTCAAACGAACCGGACTGACAATCACCGACGAAGAGAAAGAGATGATCGCCTACCACGAAGCCGGCCACACTCTGATAGCCCACGAACTGCCGAATACCGACCCGATTCACAAGGTCACCATTGTTCCGCGCGGCCAGGCGATGGGAGTTACCCAGCAGCTGCCGGCGGAGGAGCGCTACATCTACAAGAAAGAACAGCTGGAGGACCGCATTTCAGTATTACTGGGCGGACGTGTAGCTGAGGATGCGGTGTATCAGACCGCAACCACCGGAGCCGAGAACGACCTGGATCAGGCATCGAAGCTGGCCCGGCGTATGATTACCGCCT
>JAASTM010000451.1 GCA_021767325.1 Spirochaetales bacterium | reverse complement strand
GTGGGTACGCCGTGTAAAGTTTCGCTACAGAGGCGAACTGGTCGGCTATGCTGAACTCCCGTCCAAGACAATGGCAATGGTGAAAAGGGAGTCCTTCGACGCCTATCTGCTGCAACACTCCGGGGCTGAGGTTATGCAGGAATTCCGAGTCGCGGAAATCCGTGATGATAACGATCGAATCAGCGTGCGGGCCGAAAATGGTGCGCAGATTGAGGGAAGCTATCTGATCGACGCCTCCGGAGGAGAAGGGCGGATAAGTCAGCTGCTTGGCCTGGAGAGTGCCTCGTCCAAGGGCGCTTTGGCAGTGGTGGATCGGCTGCCCGGGGATGGCACTTGTCCGGAGATGAAGGACAAACAGACGGCCGTATTCGAATTCGGAAGTGTACCGGGCGGCTATATCTGGATGTTTCCCAAGTCCGACCACATTTCGGCGGGTGCCGGTATGTTTTGCGGCGGCCGGGCAGACCTCAAGAGCATCGTACGTACAAGCCTTCTCGCGGAAGGCTGTTCTGCATCTATGCTGACCGGTTTCGATCCGAAGGGAACCAGGGTACAGCTTCCGGACTCTAACCGCCGGATACGGCGGGGGCGTATACTTCGAGTGGGCGAGGCGGCAGGATGTGTGGACCCGTTGATAGGGGAAGGTATTCGATATGCCGTCCTCTCGGGCTTTTATGCCGCCGAGGCGATCATCCGGGGAAAACCGGAACTCTATGAGCGGCGAGTCAGACGGCACATCTTCGGCGATTTAAAGTGGGCCAAGGTACTGGCCCGGTTGTTTTACGGATTTCCGCGGTGGGCCTTTCTGGTGGGAGTGAGAAACCCCCTCATAGTAAAAGGCCTGGTCGGAATACTCTCGGGAACCTGGACTTACCGAAAACTATCTGCTCTGTTTCCTCTTTTGCTATTTACAGGGCTACCTTACTGTTTTTATCTTATTAGTAGGAGGTAGCAAACATGTATGTACCGCTTGAGATTTCTGTGAAGGATATTGAAAAAACTCCACAGTTGGAAGAGCTAATCAGAGCCAAGGTCGAGAAGCTCGAAAGAGTGTGCGACCACCTTTCCAGTTGTCGCGTAAGCGTCGAGAAACCCCATGAACACATGGAATCCGGGAACCCGTACCGAGTGCGCATAGATATGACGGTTCCTCCGGCGCATGAGTTAGTAGCCAAGCAGGAACCCGGACAGGGTGATATGCATCACAACGTGGATACGATTATACGAGCAGTGTTTGAAAAGGCTGAACGTCAGTTGAAGAAGCTGGTAGAGAAGCAAAACCGTAAGACCAAGACCCATGAAACCCAGCAGCCGATTGCAATCGTGACGCAGATGTTCAAGGACGAGGGCTACGGTTTTCTCAAGGCAGTGGACGATGACCGGGAGGTATATTTTCATAAGAACAGCGTAGCCGACCGGCAATTCGACCGACTCGAAGAGGGGTCCGGAGTATGGTATCAGTATGAGATGGGAGAGAAAGGACCCCAGGCAACTACTGTGAGACTCATAGATAAACCATATGGATAATGCGAATTCCACTGGTTCAACAGGGGCTGTCTTTTTTTCAGGGCAGCCCTTTTTTTTGTGACTTATATTGACTCCCCCCTGTTACGTGCTTACCATTTGAACGGAAGGATACTATGAAGATACCAACAAAAGACAACCAGAAGATGGAACTCGTACTACAGGCCATCAATGTACATGAAGAACTGAATGCCATCTGGGAAGCCTGTAATATCATGGCGGTAAAGCGGCTGGGAATGTCCGATCACGGAAAGACGCACGTTACCATTGTAGCTAATTTAGCGGTAAAGATATTGAGAACCCTTCTCGAGGCCGGGGTTACTCCCAGTATCGTCGAGGACTGGGAGATGGAGAATCACGATGCCGAGGTGGTGGTGCTGCTGGCCAGCCTGATGCATGATTTGGGAAACAGTGTTCACCGGGACCTCCATGACGATGTCGGCATGGGCTTAGCGATACATATTCTGCCTGAGGTGTTGCAGGAAGCTTATCCTGATAAGCGAACCCGCCAGATACTGATAACCGAAACCCTGCACGCAATGGTAGCCCATGATACGGAAGTGGCGGTACATACCATGGAAGCGGGAGTTGTACGGATTGCTGACGGTCTGGACATGAAGAAGGGCCGGGCCCGAATAGGTTTTGAATCGGGAAAAAAGGATATTCACAGCATCAGCGCCATGGCGATTGAAGATGTACGGCTTCTCAAGCCCACCGACGAGAAGCCCGTCCGGGTCGAAATCGTGATGGAAGATGCCGCCGGGGTGTTCCAGGTAGATTACCTCTTAAAAAAGAAGATAAAAGGCTCGGGCCTGGAACACCATGTGGAAATTGTTGCCAAGATCAGCCACGATGCAGGTCAGGAGCATCCCATCGAAACCTATCGAATCGGGTAGTCCCGGCCTGCTGGGTGCTTTATTTCGACGAAACCTTATTAAACAGGCGTTTCAACAATCCGGGCTTTTTCGACTGTTCTGAGTTGTCGGAGCGGCTGTGTGCAGCGGATTGTTTTTTATGTTTCGACTCCTGGGGTGGTCGCTTGCCCTTGCCGCCGCCTTTCGGTTCAGTACTCTCTTTGAGCTCGAAATCCTCACCGTATTTTTTTCGGTAGTATTCCAGTCGAGAATCGAGGTCGTCGTGCTTGCCCGGCTTCGCACTGCGCGCGGCAGCCGGCTGTTTTTTCGGCGGGCCCTGAGTGTTCGGTTTCCGCGGGGAGCGGGATTTTCCGTCTGTCCGGTCGGTTCTATTGGAAGCAGCCGGGCGGTTTGAACGGCCGGAGCCACCGGACCGTCGTGAGTCGCCGGATCTTCTCGAATCTCCTGGTTTTCGCGACCGGCCGGCGGAAGCGGACCTTCTACCCTTGCCGGAGGACCTGTCTCTCTGCGCGTTATTGCCGCTGATTCGCATCCCCTTGCTCTTGTCCTCTACTTCCAGTAATGACTCATCCGGCCAGAACACCGGAATCTTCAGTCCGATGAAATCGTGAATTGCTTCGAGACCGTAGACGAACTTTTCACAGGCCAGTGTGATCGCTTTGCCGCTTTTTCCGGCACGAGCAGTTCGCCCGATACGGTGAACGTAATTTTCCGGGTCTTCGGGGATGTCAAAATTGATAACCAGATCGAGATCGTTGATATGCAGACCCCGTGCAGCTACATCCGTAGCCACTAATATTTCCAGTTTGCC
>JAASTM010000450.1 GCA_021767325.1 Spirochaetales bacterium | reverse complement strand
GATGTGTTCAAAATGCTGGCCCTCGGCGCCCGGGCGGTAATGATAGGCCGTCCGGCAGCTATCGCGGCTATCGGCGGGGGCGCGCGAGCCCTGTCCGCAGAGCTGGCTCAATTCCGCGAAGAGCTGCGGCAGGTAATGGTGATGACCGGTGCTGCTGATATCGATGCAATCAGCGGCGCGCATATAAGAAAAATGTAATACTATCCCGGAGAATTGCCGAATGCGGCTTGACTTTCCTTACGCAATCGCTAATAAATTTAGTAAGGAGGAAGCAACATGTTTGATTGGGTACCGTTTGAAAAGCACGAAGGCTCCTGGAAAGAAAAGGATGTAATAGTATTGGCACTCTCGACCTGCGGATTCTGCAAGCGCGGGATGGAGTTTCTAGATAAAAACGATATCGAGTACCGATACGTGTATGTCGATCAGCTCACACCGGAAGAAAAGAAGCGTATTTCTACCGAGTTCAAAGATAAATTCGGGCAGAGAGGCCTCTATCCGACCATCATTGTGGATGATTCAGACTATCAGCTCGGGTTCATCGAAAAAGCGTGGAGAAAAACCCTGGGTTTCGAAGACTGAGGTTCACACAGCAATGAATCAAGATAAAACCCTCGAGGACGTAATCGATTTTATCCATCGTGCAGCCAGACAGTACGGCTGGGCGGTGGTGCAGGACGAAGACTTTCTCCGCGACCTGGCGGAAGGCCTGCTGACCAATTACCGGCGGTTCGGTTTTTTCCAGTGCCCCTGCCGCGACAGCTACGGCGACCGCCAGCACGATCGCGACATCATGTGCCCCTGTGAATACTGTGCCCCTGATGTAAAAGAGTACGGCCAGTGCTACTGCGGCCTGTTCCTCTCCCACGAATTCGCCGCTACCGGTGAATTCCCCCGGCCGATACCGGAGAGACGACCGGACGAAAAGTTCCCCTACTGAAGTAAAGTATCTACCAGCTGCTGCCACCAGCTGCCGGGTACCGCCTCCTCCGCGAGAACAATCGGATAGCTGCGGAGTTCCTGACCGCCGCTGCTGATAACCGTCCGCCCGATCTCGGTTCCCGCCGCCAGAGGGGCCGACAAGGGGCTGTCGATCTCATGGCGAATCTCCAGTTGAGCGGCTGTATCCAGCGGCAGAACCAGGGCCTCAGGCTCGCTTACACGTACGGGGATGCGCCCGCCGGCAGAGCGGTAGACTCTCACGCTCTTCATCTGCGGAAACTGCGGTTCTACCCGGGTAAAATGATAGAAGCCATAGGAGATGAGATTCACTCCGTCTATAGCCCGGCTCAGAGCCCCCTCGCGGCTGTTTTCTCCGGGCCCGCCCAGGACAACCGCCACCAGCCGGCGCCCGTCGGCCCGGGCTGAAAGGGAAATATTGTAGCCTGACTCGTCAATGTAGCCGGTCTTCAAACCATCTACCCAGGGATGCCGTCCAATGAGAATATTGTAGTTCTCCTGAGTGATCGGCCCGTAGCGCGCAGGGGCACCCTGCGTAACGGCGGTTTCGGCGGGATAAGTGAACTCCGCCCGGTTGTGCAGCAGTTCCAGAGATTCGGGATGCAGCCGGATGTACTCGCGGCAGAACAGGGCGAACTCCTTGGCAGTTACGTAGTTCTCTTCACTGAGTCCGGCGGGTTCTTCGAAGTAGATATTTTCGAAGCCCATCCGGCGGGCCTCACGGTTCATCTCTTCCACGAAATCCGCAACCGTCCCCGAGACTAACCGGGCCAGCATATACGCAGCATCATTACCCGAGGGAACCGCCAAACCCCTCATCAGCTGCAGCAGGCTCACCGTCTGCCCATCCTCGATGAACATCAGGGAAGAGCGCCGGGGCATATGCGAAAAGTCATCCTCAGGACCGACAGTCACTTCCGTATCGAGGCTGATATCACCGCGTTTTATTGCATTAAAGGCAACATGCAGACTCATGAGTTTAGTCATGGAAGCCGGAGGTATCCGCTGGTCGCCGTTTTTCTCGTATAAGAGCGTGCCCGTCTCGAAATCGTACAGCGCAGCCGCCTTTGACATAATGTCGGGGGAAATTTCACTTGCAGTAGCGCTGAAAATACTGCAAAGTAAGAACAGGAGTAAGATTTGTAGTCTGAACACTCGCATGTTGTATCCTTTCACGAAGATATGGCGGTTACCACCGCCTGTACACCTTCTGAAGGATATCAAAAAAAGATATTTACATCACTCCTTTAAAAGGCTATAGTGCTCAACGGTAAGAGAGCAAGCATGGAACCCACAGTTGTTGCATCGTTAATCGGTATTATTGCCACTACACAAATCCATATCTCAAAAGGGCTTCAGAAATACGGCATCGATGCGCTGCGCCCCGAGAGGCACAGAACCCACCCGGTCGAACATCAGAATCGAAAGAAATTTCTCTATTTTACCGGAATACTTCTGAATAATGCCGCCTTCTTATGGGTCCTCATAGCAAACCTGTATGCTCCCACCTCCTATTACACCAGCATGTTCGGTTTCGGACTGGTAGTCTTGATGCTGTTCTCGGAACACATACTACACGAGAGGCACACCGCCCTGCAGCACATCGGTGCAGTTATTATCGCAGCCGGAACCGTGCTGGTGGGAATCAGCCGCAGCACCGGCGATGTCCCGCCCATGAGCCAGATAGATTTTCACACCGTACTCATCTTCATAGCCGTCTACTTTCCATTGAACCTGGTTCTACTCGCTTTCGCCCTCAAACTGAAATGGCAGAAACCCCTGGGAATACTGTTCGGCACGCTCACCGGCTGTGCGGCCGCGATGGACCCTATTTTCAAGGGAATCGGCCAGAGTTTCGGAACACAAATCAAACTGATTCCCCATACTCCGACCGGATGGTTCATCTTTCTGGCCAGCTTTTTATTCGGTGCAATTGCATTCTCTTTTACCCAGATAGGGTTCTATAAGCACGCCAAAGCCTCGACCCTGGTAGCTTTCCATAATATCACCCTGATCCTCATGCCCCTGCTGTTGTTGAAACTCTCGCTGCCCGGTTTCACCCTGACCAGACTGCAGGTTTCCGGGGTTGTCGTGGTAATAGTCGGCATTGGGCTTATGTTTTCGGAGGCAACCTTTTCGCTTCTGTTCAACGTCAAACGCAGCGGAAACGGTAATTGAGACGGCAGTGAGCCTGCCTGCGGGTTTTTACCAAATTCTGACACTCTTTTTATCTATCTCACATAATAGTTCGGCATATT
>JAASTM010000449.1 GCA_021767325.1 Spirochaetales bacterium | reverse complement strand
TTTCCCGATGCGCATCTGAGTATCGATGACATTTACTGGAACGGAAATGCAAAGGACGGGTTCCGTTCCTCTACGCGGTGGACAATGCGCGGGACTCACAAGGGTAACGGTATTTTCGGGCGGCCTTCTAACTTGCGGGTAGAAATCATGGGTATTACCAACCATGTGGTCAAAGACGGCCGCTTTACCGAAGAACTGACCCTGTACAATGAGCTCGAAACCATGGTCCGTATCGAGCGGGCCCGTCAGAAGGCGGAAGCTGTATACGAGGAGTAATACAGTATGGCAGAGCAGGATGGTCGAAGTCCAAGAGCAGTTTTACGTGAGTTTATCGAATTCGTATTGCAGGAGCGCCAGATCGGCCGGATTGCCTCGCTCTGCTTCCATAGAATAAAGCTGTTTACCGGCTGCAACCGGCAATACTATTCTGTGCCGGCGGTGCAGGAGCAGGTGGTGCAGCTTTTCTCCGCATATCCCGATATTCAGTTCGAAGTGCTGCAGGAGCTTTCCGACGCCCACACGAAAAGCGGTGCGGCGGCAATGCTGCGCCTGAAAGCCTCGGAATGGAAAAGCACCGGGTTTGTGCTGGCCAGAACCGCACGGGGGCGTATAACCACGCTACGCTTCGTGTTTGACCTCCCCGGCTGCGGTGATGCGCAGACGCAGGGCTCTCACTCCTATCCTGCGGCAGAAGTGGAAGTAGCCGCCGTGCCGCACAAAGTGTACATGCGCTATGAATATCTGCGAGAGTTGCCCGTCTATCCCGTGTTGGAAGACTATATGCATCAGCTGGCCGGCCTGCCCCGGGCGAAAGGTGCGGCCGCGGTTGAGAGCGCACAAAACCAGCAGGTATGCCTGCAGCCGGGCAGCGTGTTCCTGGCCGATGTGATGGGAGAGAGGTCCGCTTCCTCAGCACATACGTATCTGCTGGCATGGTACAAGGGGCTGCTGTTGCCGCAGGGGAATGTAACGGCGAGCGGGGCTTCGTACGTAGAGTTGAATGAGCATGGGGTACTGCGGGACATACGGGTCTTCGACGACAGCATGTTCAGAGTCCCCAATGAGGGGCCAGAGGACCTCCATGACGAAATATCTAAGGAGCAAGAAGATGAGTCGTAGCTCCACTGCGTATGAGTACGATGGGTAACCACTGAAGTGCGACTGATAAGCACCGTCTGAAAAGCAGTTTTATAGGCCTGTGTCCCTGCAAGGATACAGGCTTTTTTGTGTGCTTGTATAAATGATATATCAATATATAAAATTGATAAATTATTGTATGTTATAAAAATAAAAATGTTTTAATAAATATTTTTCAAAAGTTATGTTTTATGTTATTATAATTATATCGAAATAGACAAACAAGGAGGAAATAGCATGAAGAGACTACTTATTTTAGTGCTTGTGTGGGCTGTATGCAGCTTGGGAACCGTATGGGCTGCCGGCAGCAATGAAGAATCAGGACCAGCTGAACCGGTTATCAGCGCAACTGCAGCGGGTAACCCGGATGCCCCAATCAAACTGAAGGGGATGATAGGTTCCTGGAATACCATGGCTTCCAGCGATGAGGCGAGAAAAGCCTTCTATGAGCGGCAGTTGGAGAAATGGGCTGAGAATCACCCGAATGTGTATGTCGAAATTGAATTGATTCCCGGCGGACAGACGGCCCAGGCTATGACAAAATTACTGAACGCTGCAATCGCCGGCGACCCGTATGACTTTGCCAATGTAGACTCACAGTGGGTTGGTAACTTTCATGAAGCCGGTGTTCTGAGTGCAATTGACGAGTATGTGAGTCAGGCTGACAAGGACGAGTACTTTGATTTCACCAAGATGGTAACCCAGCGCAATGGAAACCAGTATTCCTTGTGGGCTGAAACCGGAACTCTGCTTTACTATTACAATACCGATTACGCGGCCGAGGCTCCTGAAACCTGGGATGACATCTTCGCTCTCAGCGAAAAACTGCAGGCCGAGGACGCCGATGTGTGGCCCTTCCTGACTCAGGGTAAAGGCGCCGCCGCAGCATTCTGTTTTCTGCCTCATTTCTGGGCACAGGGCGGTATTCTGGTAGATCCCAACGATGATTTTCGTCCGGTATTCGGAGAGGGAAAAAACAAGGCTGCCATGGTGAACACTCTGAATTTTTATAAAGAGCTGATAGACACAAAAACAACCCCGAAAGAAATTGTCGGGTATGAGCACAAGGAACTGCAGGCCGAAGCCAAAGCCGACAATGTTGCTACAATGATTGCCGGTTCCTGGGTAAATGGTGCGCTTTCCGATGCGTGGGAGTACACTTCTCTTCCGACCCCGAAAGCCAATCAGGCTTCCAACATTTACGGCGGATGGACTTTTTCCTTCATGTCTGAAGATGAGGAGAAGCTGGAACAGGCGGTGAATTTTATTCAGGAAGTGTATACCAGCAAGGATGCGATGGCCGAACGGCTGCCGTTGCACGGTTACATTCCGACCCGTAAAGATGTGTTTGATGCGCCGGCCTTCGACAGTCCCTTCTATGACCAGATCTATAAAGAGCTGGAAGTCGGCCGTGCCCGACCGGCTACTTCGCTTTACCCGGAAGTGGAAAGCCTGCTCGAAGAGGCGATCGGTAAGATAATTGCCGGTAATGCCGATGTTGAATCGATAGTTGATCAAATGTACGATAAGGTACTCACCAAATATAACGAGATGTAATCAGATGGTGTGCAGGATTCGTTCCTGCACACCACGTTACTTTGGAGGTCCCGTCTCATGTTAGATAGTTCAAAGCGCTGGATTTTTGTCTGGCTTCTGCCGGTGGCACTTATACTGGCATTTTTCTATTTGCTGCCGGTGGTAGATGCCATTCGGTTGAGTTTTACAAATGCGCGGGTTGGTACTGCGGATCTCACTTTTTCTCTCAGCTCATATGCACAGGTCCTGCGAGACTCTGATCTGGTGGTTATTTTAAGGAATACCCTCATCTTTGTTGTTTTCACAGTAGCTTTTCAGCTTACCCTCGGTCTTCTGGTTGGTTTGTTGTTGGAAACCCACCTACCGGGAATGGAGCTGCTCAAGGTTGCTATGATAACCGCATGGGTTGTACCCGGTGTCATTGCCGGAATTACCTGGAATCTCCTGTACAGTAGTGCGGCCTGGGGGGTAATTAACAACACCCTCGAGCTGTTCGGTGGAGAGCGCATCTCCTTTTTAGTAAATCCCGGGTGGGCGCTTATGGGC
>JAASTM010000448.1 GCA_021767325.1 Spirochaetales bacterium | reverse complement strand
TGTTCAGAAAGCCGTTTACATTGATTTCCGTATTTCGGTGGGGAGCCGCCTGCACGAATTCTCCCATTATACCCACAGTGTGAATTATTCCCTCAATAGAGCCTCTGTATTGCTGTAGTACAGCCGCGAGTTCTTCGAATCTCGTAATGTCGCAGGGGATATGCACAAAGCCATCTTCGAGCTTGCGCAGGCAATCGGGAGTAGTTGTGCTGGTATCCAAAATGAGTACCTTACTCCCCTGTTCGATAAGGCCGCGGGCGGTCCATGAGCCGATGTGGCCGAATCCGCCGGTAATTATTGTGTACATATTCACTCCAATCAACTATAATATGAATAAGTATAACATAAATACAAAATTTTGCATACAATAGATGGGAGTGGAGGATTGCAATGGCGCAGGTGGAACTGATTCTAGGTACGATGATGTGTGGAGCGCGGGCTGATGAGCCGGAGAGCCGGCGGATGCTCGCGGAGTTTATCGCTGCCGGGTGGACTTCTCTGGACACCGCCTATGTGTACAACGACGGTGCTTCTGAAACAATAATAGGCGCCTGGATTGCTGAAAACGCCCCCGCCGATGTGAGCATTGCGACCAAGGCCCATCCCCGGGTCACCGGAATCCTGGATGCAGCGACGGTACGCAAGGAGTTGGAGACATCCTTGGAACGGCTTCAACTTGACTCTGTCGATCTGTTTTACCTGCACCAGCCTGATCTGCATCATCCGGTTGAGGACCCGTTAGAGATGTGTGCAGAGCTTTTTGAAGAGGGAAAGTTCAGGCGTCTCGGGCTCAGCAACTATCCGGCCTGGCTGGTAGAAAAGGTGTGGTACCTCTGTGAAAAACACGGGTGGCCGCGGCCGCAGGTGTATCAGGGAATGTACAACGGCATCACCCGGGCAGCCGAGCCGGAACTGTTTCCGGCTCTCCGGGATCTGGGTATGCAGTTCTACGCCTACAACCCGCTGGCCGGAGGGCTTTTGACCGGTAAGTACAATAATTTCAACCAGAAACCCGCGGCCGGCCGCTTTGCCGCCATGCCCTTCTACCTCGACCGCTTCTGGAAAGAGAGCGCTTTCAAAGCACTCGCAGAGCTGGAGAAGGTCTGTTACGAACACAAGATATCTATGGCCCATTCCGCACTGAGATGGATCGTGCACCACTCAGCCCTCTCGGCAGCCTCCGGGGACGCTGTGATACTCGGCGCAAGCACAAGCGATCAGCTGCTGGATAATCTGACTGGAGCTAAGGCCGATCCTCTGCCGCAGCCGGTGGTGGAGGCCTATCAGCGCGCCTGGGAAACGGCCCGCTGCGAGTGCCCGCCATACTTCCGTTTTTACTCGAAGTGAGCAGCCGCTGTCAGCCAGACAATGGGGCTTCAGAAAAACATTTCGGTCTGTTTTGAATCCGGAAGAGCTTCCTCAACCATTTTGTTAAACACCAGGGCAGTGATGAAGGTGTCATAACTGCTGCCGTGCAGCTGACTAATATCGAGGTCGATGCGGTAGCGCCGGGCCAGTTCGGAGAGTTTAGGGTATTTGCCGGCGGCATTGCTCTTCATCGTACAGAAAAGCGGTTTGTCATATAAAAAGGGGACGAACTGTGCATCAAAATCGATGTTATGGGCGATAAAAAGGCCGGCATCCTTTAGAAAATCTATAAACTCCTCATCTTCGGAAAAGTAAGTTGGCCAGTCCTGATGTTCGCGTTTTTGGCGAATCACCTGTTCACTCAAGCCGTTAACGCGGATAGCCTCGAAATTCTCCGGTTCCTCGGAGAAGTAGTAGCGTTCGAACCGGTCGATGAGCTCCAGGGGACCGCTGCCGGGAAAAAGGTAGCTGGTGCGTGCTTCCGCCGCGGCTTCCTTGGATGCTTCCTGGATCGGCTGGCTGGAAGCCGCGCGCTTTATACTAAACTTGAATGCGCTGCACGAAAGGACACTGTTGCGGTTGGAAAGCCCGTTCGTCTCCAGATCGAACACAACCACTGGCCGGCCGTTCAGCTCACGCAGCGCCTGTGGGAGCTCCGCCTTCTTATAGTATCTTTTTATCTCTATGCTCATAGAATCTCCTCGAATTTAGCTAATGCAATTGGCAGCGATTCGCGACCGAGGCCGACTCGAAAAAACCGCTCCGGCATCTCGAACAGCGGCCCAGGCAACATCAGCAGGTTCTGCTCTTCGATCAGCTGCATGGCTGCTCGCTCTGCTGATCGCCCGTCAATGAAGCGCGGGAAAAGGATTGAACCTCCAGCGCCGGGCAGAAACTCTATCTTCTCCGGATACCGCCGGGTAAGCTGTTTGAACAGTTTGAGATTGGTGGAAATTATGTTTTTACAGCGGCCCACCAAGCGCTCGCTGTTGCGTACAGCCAGCAGCGCTAGAAATTCGGACGGTGCGGAATTACAGATAGTGGTGTAATCCTTCAGTTCCGCCGCTCTCTGCAGGAGCTCCGGCGATTGGGTGGCCAGCCAGCCGATCCGCAGGCCCGGAAGTCCGTAGGATTTCGAAAGCCCCGAAAGGCTGACAGCGTTTTCATATAGGTCGCAGATAGGCTCTGCGTCGGCGTCGTTTCCATACTCGAGCTGCCAGTACATCTCATCGGCCAGAAGCATGGTATTATTACGGCGCAGCAGCCGAATCAATTCATCCTTTTCTGCACGTGTAAACGCCAAACCAGTGGGGTTGTGCGGCACGTTTATGATTACCAGTTTAGTCCGTGAGTCGAGCTTCTGCTTCAGAAACTCGAAATCGAGCTGCCACTCTCCGTCCTTCAGTTCCACAGACCATTTGGTTACCTTACACCCCAGGGATCGGGGGAGCTCACTCAGTGATTGATACGCCGGGGTAGTTACAATCACATGGTCATCCTCGGATAAAAGGCCCTGCAACAGGAGAAATATCAACTCTTCCGGAGCTGCCACCAGAACGCCATCAGGTGCGATACCGCTGTAGAGCCGGCTGATAGCCTCTCTCAATTCTGGGTCTCCGGCCGACTCGGTATATCCCAGATGCAGCTCTTTCAAATGCTGGACCGCGGAGTCGAAAGCGGCAGGTCCGCGACGCTGATCCTCTATCTCCAGCAGCTTTCCCACATTCACGGGTTCGCAGTCAGATGCACTCATCTGATGTTCCACATTGAACTCATATTTGGCAAAAAAACGTTCCAACTTGAAAGGTTCCAGTTGCATGCTTTACTCCTCCCGGGGCTGCAGCTTGTGCAGA
>JAASTM010000447.1 GCA_021767325.1 Spirochaetales bacterium | reverse complement strand
GGCGCTTGCCAGCGCTCTCTCGATTTCCAGCTGCTCTTCGATGTTATCAAGGAACACATTCCGCTCGGAGAACGGCAGCCCCGTCTTGCGGGCGACCGCCGCTGCGACCGTTTCGGCGGTAGTTCGGCTGTCGAGAAAGAAGAGGTTCCTGCCTTTGAGAACGGAAAACAGGGCTTCCATCAGCTGCGGATCGGCGGTTCCGCGCGAGCCCATGTGGTTGTTTACCCCGATCACCTGGGGCAGCTGTTCTAAGTTGCGGTTGACGACGCTGCGCAGCTCTTCCGGCGGCATCCCCACGTAAAGTGCCCCGGGACCGGGATCCTGATCGCCGACCGGTTCGATCGGCTGATGCAGTATCATATCGGCACCGTGGCCGGCAATCATCTCCTGCGCCTGACGGCTGTATTCCAGCCCCGGCAGCAGGGCGAATGTCATTGGAATAGGCAGCTGGAGGTAGCTTTCCAGCTGCTCCAGGTTATAGCCGACGTCATCTATTACCAGGTAAAGGGTTCCCGCTCCCGGCGGCGCCGCTTTAATATCGCCGAGGGGCTGTGCTACCGGCTCTTCATCGGGCTCCTGTTCGGCCGCTTCATCGGGCGTTGGATAGTCCCGGGCTTCAGGTTCGGTGACTCCAGGTTCCTCCCCGCTCGGCTCGGGCTCAGATTCAGCCGGCCGTTCAGCAGGCTGTTCGAGCGGTCGTTCGGAGGGCGGCGGACCAGGGGCTTGCTCCTGCGGTGCACCGGATTGATCCGTCACAACATGTTCCCCGCCGGGAATCAGAACCAGCAGCAGCAGGAGCGAACCGGCAATAATGCTCAGCAGAAGATAAGCGAGCTGCACGCGTCTGTGCTGCGGCAGGCCCCGCCGTTTCGACCGTCCGCGCCGCCGCGCCGCGCCGCCGCGGGTAGAATCCGAGCCGGTATTTTTTTTTGGGTTTTTATCTTCAGATGTTGGTTTGGTGGTGCTGTTTTCTTTTTCTTCCATACTGGCTTTCTGTCGGCATCGGGCTGCCGACAGGCAGCCTCAACCGTATATATACTCTCTCATTTCATCGGCATGCTGGCGGAGTTTCTTGATTGCCTTCATTTCTATTTGCCGAACGGTCTCGGGAGAAATTCCCATCTCCTCGCCAATGCGCTTCAGAGTGACTTTCTTACCCCCGTAGAACGAGAAGCGGTACAACAGTACTTTTCGCTCTTTTTCACGCAGGTGGTTGAGGAATCTGACCGTATCTTCCTGGGCACATTTTTTCAACAGATCATCATCCGGCTGATAGGTCGTATCTTCAAACATATCCACCAGCCGTGAATCCGTATCCTCGTCCTCCCAGTCAAGCGAAACGACCGGGTTGGAGGAGTTAAGCACCGCCGAAACTTCGGACTCTTTAACGTGCAGTGCATCCGCAATTTCGTGCATTTCCGGTTTGCGCCCGTGCTCCTGATTATAGGAATAATAGTAGCGCTGCACCTTACGCAACAACTCTTCCTTGCGGTGCGGAAGTTTTATGTGCCGTTGATTTTTAGCCAGCGCTCTGACGATCGACTGGCGAATCCACCAGGCGGCATAGGTGGAAAAGCGGACATTCTTTCGATAGTCGAACTTCTCGGCAGCCTTCATCAATCCGATATTTCCTTCCTGGATGAGATCGAGGAAACTGAGACCGGGAGACATATAGGAACGGGCTATCTTCACGACCAGTCTGAGATTGGACTCTGTAAGCCGGCGCAAAGCGTTTTCATTACCCTGCTGGATCTGCTTGGAAAGTTCTATTTCTTCTTCAAACGTAAGGAGCGGCTGTTTCTTTATGCCTGAAAAGTAGTTCTGTAATGCGTCCTTCTGGACGTCTACTGATTTATTGCTCATTTCATACCCTCCTTTGTATCAGATGCAACATTCGTGCCAATTGAGAAAAATGAGGGTATTTTTATTTATGTCGTTATACTACATACAATTAACAAACTTGTACTTCTGCGTAGAAACGAAGCGTTTCAAATTTGTATACTTTTTTATACAGCAACACTAATTTGTATAGTCTTTTTTTGCTTTTCAGGCTCTACCGAATACGGGAGAGCTGCTGATACAGCATATCGTCTAAGCCGAGATCCGCCGTTTTAGATATTTTCCGTGCATATTCATCATACAGCATATCCTCGAAAATTTCTTCCGCCCGGCCCCCGTCCAACAAACCGGTTTTGTTCACGGTTTTCCGCATTGAATCGAGCATCTGCTTTACAAAAATTGACTGAAAATCTGAGCAGGCCTGCTTCAAGCGATCATCTTCACCTGATTTTCCGGACTGGGCTTTAGCCTGCAGAGATGATATTCGCTGGCGTGCTCCGGTGTGCTGCTGCTGCAGCTGCCCGAGCTGCATTAAATGACTTGAATCTATCTGCATTTTGCTCTCCGTGATCCTCTACATTACCTCTAAAGTGCCGTACAGTGCACCGGCGCGTTGAATTGTTTTCAACACTTCAATAATATCATCGACTTTCATCCCGGCTTCCTTGAGCACTGATACCAGTTCTTCTACTCGAACGGTATCCTCGAACTGCACACTGGTATTCTCGTCGGTTTCGCCGGACGGGCTCCAGCCAACGGAAATTTCCGAGGACTTGAATGACACCACTACCGGCGCTAACCGAACCGATTTTCCCATTACCACTACCCCAGAGCGCCGATTGATTACCACCCGTGCCGGGAAATCCGGATTCACGGTGAGCTGCTCGATCTGAGCGCTCAATTCGGTGTATCCGATGTCGCTTTCGGGTCCCGGTATCACCTCGATTTTTTCCGCATCAACGGCACGAACGGCAAACCCTTCGAACTCCTGGCTTATAACATCACGGACCGCTATGGCAAGTGAAAAATCAGGTGAGTTCAACAGTACGGCTACCCCGCTTTCGTTGCGGAATTCCGACACTACCGGACGTTCTATAATTGCACCGGAAATTATGCTGGCGGTGGTTCGCCGCTCAGATCTCTGCTCATCATCGGTTGAGTATGTGCTTACCACCGGACCCTGCGCCACGGCATACACCTGTCCGTTGGCCGCTTTTAGATTCGTCTGCAGTAGTACCCCGCCGGAGATGTTGCGGGCATCCATCAAACTCGAAACGGTTACATCGACCGTCTGTCCGGCCCGGATGAACGGCGGCACTTCAGCAGTGACCACCACTGCGGCGCTGTTTTTACTGTCGATTTCTTCAGCGGCGATATTCACATCGAAT
>JAASTM010000446.1 GCA_021767325.1 Spirochaetales bacterium | reverse complement strand
GCTCTCACCGAGGAAACCGTGATCGGCGCTGGGCATTATAACTGCCAGAGTCTTGGCTCCATCTTCCTGTTGTCCGCCTGCATATGCAAAGGACAGAGCAACCAGGGCGATAATCAACACACTGATAATCTTCTTTGACATCATGTTCTCCTTTTTGAATTCCTACGGAATTCTTTTTTTTTATTTATACAGCCTTAGGCTGTTAAATCCTGCATTGTTACCACCGGCAGCTGCTTCGCCGCGGGTTCCGATAAGGGCGCTTGGCCGGAGAAGGCGTAGCCCTGCTGCGGGCACAGCGGCCAGATCATCGGTTTGATGAAGCCCAAGGTTGCCGCAAATCCCTGCTCTATAGCCGTATCGTTTTCGGTACCCTTCGAATTGGCCCCTTCGTTTTCAATTGAGAAAACCCCTTCATAGTTGTGCTGCATCAAGTAGTCGATGAAGGCCCGCCAGTCCATTGAATCCGACCCGCCGAATCCGGGTACCATCGGTTCATAAGAGAAGCGGTCCCATTCGTGCGCCGGTACCGGTACTCCGGCGGCCGCCGCCAACTCGGCCGAGACCTGTTGCTTCGCAAACACATTGCCCCAGTGAATCGAGCCGGCATCCCGCCGCAGGCGGGTCGCCTTCAGATGGATCGCTTTAATCCGCTGCAGATCACTGTGCTGCAGCACATCCACCGGATCAATGAACTGCCACACATCGTGGCTGGGATCGTAGGTCTCGCCATGGGCTCGGCTGGGAATCAGGGCGTACATCAGCTTTCTAGCTGCCAGCGTTGCGGGCAGGTTATTCATCGTGTTGGTGAAACCGGCCGACCGCCAGCCCTCCATCGGGCAGTTTTCATATACCACCGTCACGTCCAGGTCCTCGGCGTAGCGGATAATCGGGTCGAAGACCCGCTTATACTCGTGCAGGTTGCGCTCGAAGGCCCCGGACTCGGCATCCCACTGGTGGTTGTAACCGACAAAGGTGCCCACCGTTATGCCGTTTTGATTGCCGCCCATGAGAGCCGCCATCCGGATCAGTTTCAGCAGGTGGTTCTGGTTTTTCACCCGCTCGCCCTCGTCTCCGCCGATCAGGTTTTCGAAGGCACCGATCGAAAAACACAGCCCCTTCTGCTGAAAGCGTTCGACGATGCGCCGAGCTTGCTCGGAACCAAAGTCCTCATACGGCAGATGGGTCGCCACATGGTCGCTGCGGGTCCCGTCGCGTCTGAATACGCACAGCTCAAGACCCTGCAGTCCCATCCGTACCGTGCTGTCCATCAACTGTTCCAGCGACCACTGCGGCAGCGCCGAACTCATCATCCAGACCGGGTTATTCATCCAACTACCTCCGTAACCGGCTGTACATCGACCCACTCATTCTTTTGGGCGCTTTCGATTATCGCCTCACACAAGACCATTTCGGCAGTACCGTCGGCCAATGTGGGATAATCGGCCACACTGCCATCGAGGTGCATACCGAGCAGGTCGGAATAAAAATCGCGAATCAGATATTTGAAGGTATCGCCGTAGCCCTCCTGGTGCCCTCCGGGAAAGGCGGACATCGAGGCTGAGCGGTCATACAGCAGCGAGGGATCTTTCAATAGCACCTCATTGGCAGTGTCCCGGTGGCCGATCTGAATTTTATTCGGAGATTCCGAGTTCCAGGAAAAGGAGGCTTCGGTGCCCATCTGGCGAAACTCCATATAGTTTTTATAACCGGCCATCACCTGGCTTACCGTCAGATTGCCGATTACCCCGTTTTCGAACTCCAGCATAATCTGGGCGTAGTCTTCGGTGTCCACTTCATAGGAGACATAGTCAGAGGTATCTTTCTGGCTGCCCTTGGTGAAGGTGAGGTCTTTGCCGGCGGCACTCTTTTTACGCGTATCGTACATCCGGCCGAATTGTGCAAACACTCTCTGTATCTTCAGACCGGTTACGTACTGCGCCATATCCATCCAGTGGGTGCCGATATCGGCCACCGCCCGCGATTTTCCGCTCAGCTTCGACTCCATCCGCCAGCTATAGTCATCTTCATGCTGCAACCAGTCCTGCAGGTATGAGCCTTGCACGGCAAACACCGCGCCGGCTCGCTTATCGAGGTTCCGGCAGCGCATCTCCTGCACCATCGGATAGTAGCGCAGGTTATAGTTTACAGCCGCCTTCAGGTTTTTCTCCGCCGCCAGCTCCATCAGCTCCCGCGCTTCCGCTGCGGTCATAGCCAGAGGCTTCTCACACAACACACTCTTTCCATGAAGAAGGCACTCTTTCACCATCGGATAGTGGAGGAAATTCGGGGTGCAGATATGAACCACATCGATATCGTTTCGTTTCAACAGTTCCGTATACTCATCGGTAAAATCGGGAATATTCAACTTAGCAGCTGCCGCAGATGCATCTTCCTGCGAAACACCGGCGATGGCAACCACTTCCGCCAACTCTGGGTTTCTGCGTACGGCCTCAGTATGGACCGGCCCGATAAAACCGGTACCTACAATCGCAACTCTCAATTTCTTCATGTATAGCTAACCTTTCACTGTTTGTGATCTAACCTTACACCTGTATATTTCATATGTCAACAATTTTGTTTCATAACTTTACTTATTTGTTTACTAATTGCTTATTGATTTTTTGACGTTTAGCGCATACTATATAGATCAGTATGAATCCGAAAGAGCTTGCAACCCCCTATACTACCGCACAGATATTTAACATCATCCGTCAAAACGGCGAGATAAACCGGATGGGCATTACTGAACTCAGCGGTGTATCCAAATCGACCATCTCGCACCAGATCAACAAGCTGATGAAGCTGGGTCTCATCGAAGAGCAGGCTCCCTCGGACAGCAGCCAGCGCAAGCTCAAACTGCGCATTCGGGGTGAGATCGGGTATGTAGCGGGAATCTTCCTCGGAACCACCAAACTCTCACTCGTCCTGTTCACTCTGGATATGCAGATAATGGCCGAAAAAAGCCTGCTACTCGATTCGATCAGCGAACCGGAGAGCTGCAACCGCGAAATCATCAGCCAGCTGAAGCTGCTCTGCGAACAGCAACAGATAGACCGCCTGTGGGGCATCGGAATCGGATTCCCCTTCCCGGTGAACTTTCGGGCCGGCAAACCGGATTCCCCGCCGAATGTACCTCTATGGCACGGATATCCGTTGAAAGATCTCTACGAGCAGGAGTTCGGCTGTCCGGTGCTGGTGGACAACGATGTAAACGTAATGGCCCTTGGGGAG
>JAASTM010000445.1 GCA_021767325.1 Spirochaetales bacterium | reverse complement strand
GAAATAGACTACGCCGGCAGCGGCTATAAGTCGCTGGTATTCGCCACCCTCCTGCTGGAGGGGCAGATCTACAGCCTTCTGATTTCATTCGGTATCGTCGCGCTGCTGCTGACCCTCATGTTCGGCAACCTTTGGATCGGCCTGGCCGGCACCCTGCCCATCGCTATTACCGCCATGGTCAACTTCGGAACTATGGGCCTGCTTGGAATCCCATTGAGCTCGTCAACGGCCATTATCTCCGGTATCGCAATCGGTATCGGGGTAGACTACGCCATCCATCTGATCGAACGCTACCGCTCCATGCGCAGCTCCGGCTTAGACCGCCGCGAAGCCGCATATGAGACTCTGGGCCACACCGGACGGGCAATTATCTATAACGCCGTCGCGGTAATGGGCGGCTTCGCCGTGCTGCTGGTCAGTGTATTTCCGCCGAACCGCCAGGTTGGCGGACTGATCGCCCTGAACATGGCAACCAGTGCCGTCGGCACTTTAACCATATTATTAATCGTGGTGGTCTTCATCGACCGCCGCACAAAAGCACTTTCAAAGAACAATTCCATAAAGGAGGAATAGTATGAATACCAAACTAAGAACAGCCACATTGATCCTGATAATTCTTTTGAGCAGTACAGGATTGGTCCTGGCAGCACCGGACGGACAGGAGGTAATGGAGAACGTCTATAACCGGCCCAGCGGCGAGGATATGACCGCAGACCTGACAATGACCCTCACCAACTCCCGCGGCTCAACCCGCGAGCGCAGCATTACCCAGTTCAGCCTCGATACCGGCGAGGTAGAGAAGAAGATGATGTTCTTCCTGGCCCCGGCGGATGTGAAGGACACCAGTTTTATGAGCTGGTCGTACGACGACGCCCGGGACGATGACCAGTGGATCTATCTGCCGGCCCTGCGGCGGGTCAAGCGTATCAGCTCCGACAGTAAGAACGACCGCTTTATGGGCTCGGACTTCACGTACGACGACCTTGGCGAACGCCATCCCGATGAAGACCGGCACTCACTTCTGCGGGAAGAAAAGTATAAGGGCGAAGCCTGCTACGTGATCGAGAGTGTTCCCCGCGGCAGTGACGATGCCTTCAGCAAAACCGTTAGCTGGATTGCAAAAGACAAGTGGATCGGCCTAAAGCGGGAGTACTACGATGAAAACGGTCAGGTGTATAAAACCCTGAATATTGATGAGTACGAGAAGATCGACGGCTACTGGGTAATCACCAACATGAGTATGAAAGACCTGGATCGAGACCACTCGACCCGGATTGAAATGGAGAATGTCAAATTCGACACCGGACTGACCGACAGCTTTTTCTCCGAACGGCAGATGCAGCGCGGTCCGCGCCGGTAGAGACTACTAGACAAGGAGGATTTTATGAAAACTCTCACTTTTATTAATAATCGAAAAGGCGCCCTCAGCCTGGCCCTTCTGATGCTACTGGCACTACTGGCACCGAACCTGCTGCCGGCCAAGGATATCGATTTTACCGGAATGCTGCGCAGTTACACCGCCGCCCGCGTAAACGAAGGCGACCTGCCGATCGTTGAACAGACTGCAGATATTAAAATGGAGGGATGGGGCGATGACACCCACATCCTGCTCAACCCCTATGCCTACATCGGAGCCGACGGCGAGCCCGAAATCGGCATTCGCGAGGCATACATCGACTTCTACCTTCCGTCCATGGACCTGCGAGTCGGAAAACAGGCCATTGTCTGGGGAAAGGCAGAAGGGGCGTTCATTACCGACATCGTCAGCCCGCAGGACCTGCGTTCCTTTATTCTGGCCGACTTTACCGAGATCAGGATGGGAGTACCGGCGGTCAAAGCCGACTACTTCACCGGCCCGCTTACCTTCGAAGCGGTCTGGCTACCGCGCTTTGTGCCGAGCGCACAGCCGGAGGCCGGCTCAATCTGGTATACCGATCAAATGGCGTTGCTGGCCGGTGCCGACCAGCCCGGCGACAGCTCGGAAAACAGCGAGTTCTTCGGGAAAGTCAGCTATTTCGGGTCGGCCATTAACGGCGAACTTATGGCCGGCTACGCCTTCGACGACATGCCGGTGCTCGAAGGCAGCGCCCCTAACCCCAACGCCTCGTACGAACGCTACACCGTACTCGGCGGCAGCTTCAGCACCACCCTCGGCGCGGTGGTACTGCGCTCGGAGGCGGCGGCCTACCTGGACCGGGCGTTTACCGGACTCGAAAATCCGGGAACCCCTTCGGCGGCATTTGTCACCAGCGACCATCACCAGCTGCACGGCCTGGCCGGCCTGGACTGGAGCCTGTTCGGGGTGGATATGTCGGCGCAGTACATACTGCAGTACATCCACGACTACGATGCAGCCCTCAGGTCCAGCGAATACGACCACACCGCCACCTTCCGGTTGCGGGATTCCAACCTGGCCCAAACCCTGACCTGGGAGCTCTTCGCTTACGTCGGCTTCGACCCGCAGGACCTCTCCGAATCAACCGATGCCCTCCTGCGCCCCGCCCTGACCTACAGTTTTGAGGACGGGGTCGAGATTCAAACCGGCGCGGAAATATTTCTCGGCGATGAGAGCGGCAAATTCGGGCAGTACGAGGAAAACACTCTGGCTTATGTTTCCTTACGGTGGTACTTCTAAGATATAGTGCTTTTAAGTACTTCCGCCGTTCATTTTTCTTCCGCCGGCCGGCGGCCTTTTGAAACATAGACTAAGAGCATACAATTATTTAACTGAACAAGGAGACTACCTATGAATATTATTAACCCCGACAGCCCGTTTGTTGTGCTGTTGGCCAGAATGCCTAAACTGGAGATACCATGACTGCAATATCAATCAATACAATCGCCCTGCTCGCTTTCGGAATAGCCTTTTACCGCAACCGTCAAAAAGCCCTAAAATCAATCAGGGTAGCCGCAAAGATGTTTTTCAGCATTCTGCCTATGCTGATTATCATCATTCTTCTGATCGGCTTGCTGTTCGGGTTTGTCTCGGAAGATGGTCTGCGGCAGTTTATCGGCGAGCAGTCCGGCCCCTTGGGCGTGCTCATCGTAGCGGTAGTCGGAGCGGTTTTGCACATCCCGGCGATCTTGGCCTTTCCGCTCTCGGCTTCACTGCTGGCGAAAGGGGCATCGACTACCATCGTGGCCGCCTTCATTACCAGCCTAACGATGATCGGTGTGGTTACCCTGCCGCTGGAAATAAAGGAGCTCGGCGGGCGCTTCGCCGCCCTGCGGAACG
>JAASTM010000444.1 GCA_021767325.1 Spirochaetales bacterium | reverse complement strand
TTCCGGGGGTTGCCGGAGATCCGGGAGACGGCGGCGACGGTGCTGACGGTGGATACGGCGGCGATATTACCCTTTTGGCGGTTGAAGCGCGACTGTTCAACTATATTGAACCGGATGCAGCCGGAGGAGAGGGCGGTTACGGTGGTGCGGCCGGCCGGGCCTATGCCGATGGAGACCTGGCGAAGGTCGGCCGGGAGGGCCGGGACGGACGTGACGGGCGCGATGGCAAGGTACGCTATAAAACTATAACTCCGCAGGAGATGCGGGAGTTCCTGCGGCCAATAGACGCGCCGGGTTTCGAGCCGGGGAATATTCTGTATTGAGGCGTTCTCCTCAGGGCTTGCGCGGAAAGCGGATGGTGTAAAGGGGCTGGGGCTCGCGGCTGAGTTCCAGGCTGCCCTGCAGCTGGTCTACCAGGGTTTGTATGAGCCGCATGCCGAGGGTGTCGGTGGAACCGATGGCAAGCTCCCGCGGGAGCGGGTGTCCGGAATTGGATACAGAGAGAACCAGCAGACTGCCCTGGTTGCTGGTATCCAGGTGGACGCGAAACCAGCTGTCCTCTTCGGGCTTGAATCCGTGTTTGATGGCGTTGGTGGCGATTTCGTTGATGATGAGACCGATGGAAATTGCAGTATCGGGGTCGATGGAGATGCCCTGCAGATCGGCCTGCAGCTCTATCGGATAGTCGGCAAAGGTGGAGAACAGGGAGTGTAACAACTCCTCAACATACTGCTGCAAATCGATTTCGGTGGCATCGCTGTTCTGATGCAGTTTTTCATACAGGCTGCTGAGTGCCTGTATCTTACCTTTCAGGTCTGCAAAGGCTGACTGGGCCTCTATATTGGCAGTTTTAAGACTGATCAGCGAGTTGATCATATTCAGACTGTTTTTAACCCGGTGGTTGGTCTCGCGCAGCAGGAACTCCTTTTCGATGACGGTGTCGCGCAGTTCGTCCAGCAGCTGCTGCTCCTCGGTGATGTCCTTAGCCACCGAGAGAATATAGGCCTTTCCGTTGTGCCGGTAAGGGAGATCGTACCATTCGCAGAAAATATTGCGGCCGTCCTTGCTACGGTCATAGTTGTAGTTATGCGACTTTTTCCGGTTCTCCAGTGATGTGAGGAGAAAACTCTGCAGTTCGCCGGGCTGCTTGTCGTTTTTTTCGGAGGAGAGCAGCTGAATGAGGTTCTGCCCAATGGCCTCTTTTCTGCGGTAGCCGAACAGGTCCTCCGCCGAAGAGTTCCACTCCTGCACGGTGTACTTTTTATCCGACACAACTGCTGCGATGGGGATGTTGTTGAAAAAAAAGCGGTACTTCTCTTCGGTAGATTTGTGCCGATGTTCGGCCCGGTACAAACGCAGTGCGGATTCTAGGCTGCTTATGCCGCTGGGACTTGCCGCTACCGATTGATCGAGCAGGCCGTAAGCGCATTTATCCGTCAATTCCTCGATTACCTGCGGATCCTGCCGGCGGGTGATGAAGACAACCGGTATATGGTGGCGTTCGAATATTTCTTTCGAAAGCGGTGTAGTGTCGTTATGCATCTGCTGCAGTTCGAGTTCGACCGCTGCGATCTTGGGAGTGGTTTTTTGAATGGCGAGTTTTTCGAGACACTCTTGGCCGGTTGCGGCAGTTTCGACCTCATAGCCCTGCAGGCTGAGGTAATGCTGCATGTGTCGAGTAAAATCGGTGTCAGAGTGTACGAGTATGAGACTCGCTTTCACTATTTACTCCTGTGTAGACTGTTTTCCCACTTTATAAAATACCACAAAACTCTAAAAAATCAAATAGTAGAATAAAAAAAATACGTTGTAAATAACTCCGAATTGCATTATACCTCAGAGAGAGGAGAAACAAAATGCGCAAAATTCTTTCAAGTGCACTCATTCTTGGAATTGTAGGATTGGTGGCCGGATATTTCTTGTTCGGAAAGGTTGGAAACTCTTATATCGGTTTGAATGCACTGATCGCTCCGAGCGACAACCTGCTTTCACAGCTCGGAAATAAACTGCGCGGGGTAGAGACGATCCGGCAGAATATACTGTTAGCCGGCGGTGCCGGAGCGGTAATCGGGGCCGTGCTGGGCATAGTGCGCTCCCGCTGACGACCCCGGTTTCACAGTTAACCGAGCTCGCCGCGCAGCCCGGCCGCCCTTTCCAGGAGCCCTTCCAGCCGGCTGTGGAGCTGCTGTAGTTCCTCGTCTTCGAACCCGCGATACAGTTCTTCTATTTCACGGACAGAGCGTTCTCGATACCCAGCCCAGAAATCGGAGTTTTTCCGGGTCAGGTGCAGGCGCAGAGCCCGCCGGTCTGCAGGATCTTTGCGTATTTCCAGAAAACCCTCCCGCTCGAGCGGCCTGGCTAAGCGCATCACATTCTGGTGGCTCATCAGCAGGCTCTCGGCGGCCTCGCTGACAGTAGGCGCGGTGTCGCCGTACTGCTCAACAGTTGCCAGGAGCGTGACCTGTGGAAAGGTGATGCCGGTTTCGGACAGGCGCTGATTCAGGTAATACTCCCACTGACGGGCCAGCAGCATTACTTCTCTGATAATTTCAGTCTGATACTCATGCCGCTGCATGTGAACCCCTTTCGCGGCCACGGGTGATGATGAGAGTAAAGCCGGCTGTGATAATGAGCAGCAGTACCCCGAACACGATGGTGCTCTCGATGGTCCAGTCGGGGTCTTCGAACAGGTACATCGCCAGACCCATTGCGTTGACTGCCAGTCCCATAGTCAGGAAAAAGCCGTAGAACAGCAGCTGCACCGGAAAACCTGTGGCCGGCCGGCTCCAGAGTAGATAGATGCTCAGAAAGCCCAGGGGAATCGTGAATCCGAGGTCGAAGTAGCGCACCAGCCAAAATGCCAGTGGAGAGGCCTCGTAGCCCCGGGTGGTGCCGATTCGCATCACTTCGAAGACCTCACCGACCCACATCAGGCCGAACAGGATGAGAAACAGACTGAAGAGTATGCTGTAGGGCAGCAGCACTTTGCGGGAAAGCGGTCGTCCTTTGGCTGTCCCTGAAAACTGGCCGAGTGAGTCGAACAGCAGCAGGAATCCGCCGATCAGCAGCCCTAAAAATAGAAAGAAGTACTGCTCGCTGTTGCCGCTGTAGGCGGGGTGACTCCACTCCATGCCCATCCCGAAGCTCAAGATGGTATAAATAAGGTAGAGCGGGGTGAGAATCAGCATATATTTGGCGCTCTGTTTCCCGAGCAGGCGCAGTACGCCGCCGATAATGCAGAC
>JAASTM010000443.1 GCA_021767325.1 Spirochaetales bacterium | reverse complement strand
TACAATCACTGACTTCCGTGCGGCGTAAGTCGAGTGTATAGGCATTCGCGGCGGGGATGGTTTCAGTCTCTGTTATAATGACGGTTTTCTTTTTATTCATAGCGATTGAGCTCCATGCCGATTCCGGGATTATCGAGAGGATATACGATGCCGTTCTCTATACGGACGGCCTCTGCGGTTGGGTCATTGGTGAATTCGAGGTGGCCGTCCAGATCGGCGTAGGCCACGTTCGGGCGCGAGAGGGCGAAGTGCAGGCCCGCCGCCACGCCGAGGCCGGCCTCGTCCATGCAGCCGACCATAGTGGAGGCGCCGGCGGCCCGGGCGACCGCGTCGATTTCGGCGGCGTGGTACAGGCCGCCGCTCTTGGCCAGCTTGATGTTGTACGCATCGGCACCGCCGGTCCGCTCGATAGCCGCTGCGTCGGCCGGGCTGAGCACCGCCTCATCGGCCATTACCTTCAGGGGGGCGGCGGATTCGCCGATTACCCCTAGGCCCGCCAGGTCGAGCTTGTCGATCGGCTGTTCCAGCACCGAAATTCCGGCAGTGGCAACCCCCCGGATGAATCGCACCGCCTCTTCGCGGCTGAAGCCCTGGTTGGCGTCGAAGCGCAGCTCAATGTCCGGTCCGACGGCTTCGCGGACTTTGCAGCAGCGTTCGATATCCTCGTCTACATTCCGGCCGCCCTTCAGCTTGAGGCTGATAAAGCCGCGCTTCTGCCAGGCCAGGGCCTTCGCAATGGTGTTTTCCGGGGACTGGATACCGATGGTCACCGAAGTGGCGATTGAATCGCGATAGGCCCCCAGGTATTTGTACAGCGGCAGGCCGGCCTGCTTGGCGGTGAGATCGTGCAGGGCCATGTCGACCGCCGCCAGGGCAGTGGGTTGGCCGGCTTGACCAGCCCGGGAGCCGTTGCCCCGGCGCAGTTCCTGCTCGAGCTCGGTGATGATGCGCGGGATGTAGACCGGGTCGCGGCCTCTGAGAAAGGGAATCGCGATATCGTTGAGCGCCGCCAAAATAGTCTCTCCGTTCTCACCGGTGACCTCTTCGTCATGTGCCCCTACGCCGCAGCCGACGAGCCCGCGGTCGGTCTCGATACGCAGAAAGACGTTCACCGTGTGGTCGATGGAACTGTAGGCGATGGTGAAGGGCTCTTCCAGTTCCAGTTTGTAGGGCCAGGCCTCGCAGCGGGTAATCTTCATAGTGCTATTAGTGCTCCCTCAGCATAGCTTCGATCTTTTCGACGATTGGGTCGAGGTCCTGGGTGAGGGCATCGCGGGCCGGCAGTCCGGTCTCCTCTTCCAGCCGGCGGCACTCCGCCGGAATCTCATCGTATTCCATCTCCTCGTGGTTGACGGTGATGCCGATCACCGGCTTCTCTGAGAGCAGCTCGATGGCTTTGATCTGTGTTTGCAGAGGATGGATGGCGGTGCCCGGCAGCCCGTCGTAGTCGCGCCGCCGCGGGGCGTGCTGCAGCAGGACCGCCTGCGGCTGACCGGCCGAGAGAATTTCGAATCCGCCTGGAAAGATGGGGTTCATCAGGCTGCCCTGTCCTTCAATCACCATGATCTCCGGCTGCTGTTCCTCCCAGGCCGAAATGATAGCGTGTTCGATCTCGCCGGCCACGAAGTCGTTTATCAGCCCGTCCATGATTACCCCGTACTCGGCCCCCTGCAGCCAGGCGGTTTGTCCGGTACCGATAAAGGCAGTCTTGTGACCGCGGGCCTGCAGGGCATCGACCAGTTTCCAGGCGGCGGTGCGCTTGCCTACCGAGGAGTCGGTGCCCAGCACGGCGATCCGAAAGGAACCGACCGACCAGATGCCCCCGGTAAAGGGGTGCAGCTCGTGCCGCGGAGGCGTCTTGCGCACATCCCGCAGAGTCACCCCACGCTTCTGAGCTTCAGCGGCCATTTCAGGATCCTCTGAGATGAAGTAGTGCATCCCGCAGTCGACGTTCAGGCCGGCCCGGATGGCGGCCATTATTGCCGCATGCATCGCCTCGGTAATCACACCTCCGTCGGGAGCGATACCGAACACGTAATGCGTGGCAGGGCTCCCGGCAGCCCGGGCGGTTTCTACAGCCTCTTCGAGGGAGGCGCTGATAGGAATTCCGTTGGGATTCCGGTCGAGCACCTGTCCGGCATCCTGCCCGGCGTAGCGGCTGTCGATGACCCCGACGATATTGTAGCGGCGGGTAAAGCGGACCAGGCCGTGGGCGGTCTTGCCCCACGGCGTATTGAAATAACCTTCACAGTAAACCAGTGCGTTTCCATCCATGGCCATATTATCGCATGGAGTCAGCGCAGCTATCAATCTTGCTTTTCTTGATTTCACCAGTGAAGCAGAATATAATGTAAGTACCTAGTAATAAGCAGAAGGAGGATTCCGTTATGCTTATTACCGTGCCGAAGGCGCTGCGGGAGAAACTCGGCGAAGAGGGGGCCAGCGATTTGGTCGATCTGCTCAACTCTAACGCACAGAACAGCGGCAACTCGATTACCACCTTTGTAGAGGAGAAGTTCGAACGGCGTTTGTCCGAGGAAATTTCGAAGGTTCGTGACGAGATTTCAATTTTGCGAGTGGAAATGCACAAAAACCAAGCCGCCACAATCCGCTGGATGTTCGTCTTCTGGGTAGGGCAGATAGGGGCGATACTGGGTATTCTGTTTGCTTTTTTTCGATAATGTATGCTGGGCAGAGAGTGCGACCTCGATCGTTTTGGTGAAAAAGTTGCGTCGACGCAACTTAGGAAAAATTCTATATAGTAAATAACTCTAAAGCAGAGTACTAGATTTTGCTTTTCTTGATTTCACCACTGAAGCAGAATATACTAATCCTAAGGCGCTGCGGGAGAAACTCGGCGAAGAGGGGGCCAAGGATTTGGTCGATCTGCTCAACTATAATGCACAGAACAGTGGCAACTCGATTACCACCTTTGTAGAGGAGAAGTTCGAGCGGCGTTTGTCCGAGGAGATGGGGAAGCTTCGTGGAGAAATGCACAAAAACCAAGTTGCCACAATCCGCTGGATGTTCGTCTTCTGGGTGGGGCAGATAGGGGCGATACTGGGTATTCTGTTTGCTTTTTTTAGATAACTGTCGATAGATTGGTCGGCGTTGGCCGAAGTGCATTTACAGCTGGGCGTCGTAGCGCTGTTCCCTGAGGGGCCGGCCGAAGGCGGTGGAGTCGTGCTCGGAGGTGAGCGTGAATCCGTGGCGCGTGTAGAGTGAGATGGCTGCGTCCAGCTC
>JAASTM010000442.1 GCA_021767325.1 Spirochaetales bacterium | reverse complement strand
GAGCGGGATTACGGCTACCGCCCCCCCGACCTGCATTCGGACGTAAAACACGGCTTCGTAATTGGTTTCCCGGAGAAACCTGAAATCGATGTAGCGGAACTCGAACAGAAGGTGCTGGAAATGATTCATGCGGACATCCCGATCCAGCCGGTGGATGAGAATCATCTGCGAATAGGAGAAGAGACCATCTATTGCACCGGGGTGCGGACCCACGTCAAAAGCTCCGGCGAAATCACTGATTTCCGGCTGCTGCGCGAATGCAAATGGGACCCCATCGACCGGAAGTACCTCCTGGTGGGTATCGTCGGGCGGCAGGAGCCGGCCGGATTCGAAGAGATAGTTCCGACCATCGGGTAAAGAGCACGAAGCGAGGCAGACATATATGAGTGAGATCAGCCGACAGGACATATTCACCCGGGTGTATGAGGGCATACGCGAGCTGAATGTGCGGATTCCCGCAGACGTGCGGCAGGCTCTCACGGCCGCATACGCCGCCGAGACCGGTCTGGGTAAAAAGGTGCTGGAGCGCATACTGGAGAATATAGAGCTGGCGCAGCAAAAACAAAGGCCGGTATGCCAGGATACGGGCATGCTGCTGGCCATGATTACGGTTGGTACGGGAGTAATCTTAACCGGCGCGGAGAAAGAGTCTTCCGGCGCGGCACAGCGGCACTTCATCGGCGACATTATCGAAGAGGCCACCGAGGCGGCCTACCGGGACGGCTTTTTCCGTAAATCGGTAGTCTCCGACCCGCTGAAACAGCGCACTAACAGTGATACGAACCTTCCGCCGGTGCTGCACTATGAACTGGTTCCCGGCGACGGTCTCGAAATAGCTCTGATGGCGAAGGGCTTCGGCAGCGAAAACTGCTCGGCCATTCACATGCTCAAACCGACTGCCGGAAAACAGGAGGTAGTAGAGACCGTTGTGGAGACAGTCCGCCGGGCCGGCGGCTCGCCCTGTCCCCCGACGGTACTGGGGATCGGCATCGGCGGAACCATGGAAAAGGCGGCCCTGCTCTCCAAGCGGGCCCTGTTGCGCGATCTCTCCGATTCCCATCCCGACCCGTGGTATGCAGAGCTGGAAACTGAAATCCTGGCGGCAGTCAACAATCTCGGTATCGGGCCCGGCGGCCTGGGCGGCGGGACCACCAGTCTGGCAGTGAAGGTGGAAACTTACCCGACCCACATCGCCGGCCTGCCGGTGGCAATTACGGTGAACTGCTGGGCCGACCGCAAGCTCATCCTCTGCTGGCCTCCGGAAATGCCGGGCACGACAGGGGCAGAAGGAACGGCCGGGCCAGCCGAAAGCGGGAGGACCGAATGAATAGGCCTCAACAAGTCAACTTAGATTGGCCGGCTACTGAAGCCGAAATAAGAGCGCTCGAAGCCGGGGATGAGGTATTTCTCTCCGGCACCATCTACTCCGCCCGGGATCAGGCCCATAAACGGATGATAGAGTTGTTGCGGAGCGGAAAGCCGCTGCCCTTCAAAATCGAGGGCAGCTGCATTTACTATATGGGGCCCACTCCGACACCGCCGGAGGAGACGATCGGCTCCTGCGGGCCCACAACCGCCAGCCGGATGGATCGCTTTACCCCCCAGCTCCTCGATGCCGGCCTGGCCGGAATCATCGGCAAAGGAAACCGGAGCAACCCGGTGCAAGCAGCAATCCAGCGTCACGGGGCAGTCTATTTTTACGCCTACGGGGGCTGCGGCGCGCTTTACGCGGATAGAATCGTTGCTATGAAAACTGTTGCGTTCCCGGACCTTGGTCCGGAGGCGGTGCGTGAGCTGCAGGTAAAGGACTTTCCGGTGATTGTTGCCATCGACAGCCTGGGCAGATCGATTTTTGAACAGTGAAAATTTTGAACACGGCGGGATTCGAACCCACGACTTCCACCTCCGGAGGGTGGCGCTCTATCCAGCTGAGCTACGTGTCCACTGGATCTAAAGCATAGCGGTTTTCACCGGGCGATGTCAATAACAACGGCACTAAGGGCACTCACAATAAACCGAGTTGCAGTCTGCGGCCATGAGCTGTATACTCCATAAGCATGAAAAACAAGGTCAACACAGACACATTGATACGCACACAGCAGGAACTGAGTGAGTTGATCGGCTGTCCGGGTCGGGAAAACAGGGTACGCGAATACATCCGCAGCCGGATCGCTCCGTTTGTGGATTCGGTAACGGAGGACCGGGCCGGGAACCTGATCGCGGTGAAATCAGCTGCGAATTCTTCCGCACCGACCATTCTGCTGGACGCCCACATGGATGAGGTCGGATTTATTGTAAATCACATAGAGCCGGACGGCTCTTTGCGGGTTTCGCCCCTGGGGGGAATCGATCCGAGCCTGCTTCCGGGGACTGCAGTGCAGTTTCTGCCGGTGGAAGGGGCCCGCATTTCCACCGGCGAGCCGCTGATCGGAACTTTCGGCAGTATTCCGCCCCACGCAAAAAGCAGTCTGGGCAGCAACAGCGGAGCACTCAAAATCGAAAACCTCACGGTTGATATCGGAGCGGAGTCCCAGCAGGAGGCCCGGGAGATGGGAATCGATCTCGGGGCCACCGGTACCTTCTACACCCCGTTTCAGTGCCTTGGAAAGAACTCACTGATGGGAAAGGCCTTCGACAACCGCAGCGGCTGCAATATTCTGCTGCACACCGCCGAACTGATCGCATCCGAGCCCATAGAATCCACGGTAGTTTTTCTCTTTTCCGTTTCAGAGGAGCATCAGCAGCTGGGGGTCGGCAGCGTCGATCTGCCGGAACGGCCCGATATTGCACTGGTTCTGGAGAACACCACCGCCACCGACACGCCCGGAACACCGGCACATTTCAAGATAGCGGAGATGGACAAGGGCCCGGCGATTACCATTGCCGACACGAAGTATATTGTACAGGAAAGGGTCGTGGATGCCCTCACCGGCTGTGCCCGGCGTAATTCAATTCCTTGGCAGTACAAGAAACCGGTGTACGGGGGGACAAACGCCGCAGCAATTTCTACCGGCGGGGCTGGAGTTCCGAC
This sequence comes from Spirochaetales bacterium, assembly GCA_021767325.1. The sequence goes on along the minus strand of JAASTM010000442.1, from coordinate 214 downwards.
CGGCGTTGTTTCAGTGCCCTGCCGCTACATTCACAGTCCGGCGGCGGTACTCAGAATAAAGGACCTCGAACAAACCGCCGCACTGGTATACAGATTTGCCGCTGAATATGCACAACAAAAGAAATAGGAGACACCCGATGCGAATTCGTTATAATGCACCAATTACACTCACTTTTGCCCTTTTGTCTGCGCTGGTACTGCTGGTCGATCAGCT
>JAASTM010000441.1 GCA_021767325.1 Spirochaetales bacterium | reverse complement strand
TTCGAGAGCAGCTTTTTGTTCAGCTGCGACCGGCTGCTGTCACCATCCCCCTGCAGTCCTGTTACCAAGCCGAAACCGACCAACTGGTTTGAACGCACGCCCTCTATTGAAGCTATATCCCGAATCTTTACTTCTGCCGCCTGCGCCTGCAGCTGTGTAAGCCAGCAGGGTCCGCTGCCGAGCACAATCACAAAAACGGCGAGCAGCATGCTTTTATTGACTAATTTGAACTTATTCAAGAATTACCTCTCCTGCTCCCAGCACTCGACACTCTTTGATTATGCCGGTATCCAGGCGCACCGCTACTCTCTCGTTCAGTGCTGCCTCGCCCCGCGCATTCCCAGGCATCTTCAACTGTACAGCGCCTCTCTTCAGTACCACATGTACCACATCACCCGGTTCTACTACCGGCTTGATACGGGCATTCCGAATAGTGAGCGGCTCTCCGGAGGAGAGCTGTGCCCTAATCTCATAGGCACTGCTCTTCTCGGCCATCAGGGCCGGGGGATAGGCACCCACGATAAACGGCTTCCTGTCTACCTCATCGGACTGCAGGGTCTCTCCCCTGGCAACTGATCTGAGCGGACTCAGATAGGGGCTGTAACGCCTCACCTCTGCCGAAAGCACCCCCTGCAGTTCGCCGGCCGTCACCAAAAAACGGGCCGTTGCTGTACCGGCCCCGGCCGCTCCGCTCGCAGCTCCATTCTCAGGCCGGAGCATCAGCAATTCTACGCGTATGTTCCGGGTATACGACGCTTCCGCCCGGCTGAGAGCCCGTAGTCCCCCTGGCATATGCGGTATCTCTATTTCCAAGCGCTCGTTCTCGGCCGGAAACTCCAGCTCCAGTCTGCGCAGGAGCTGTTCGAACAGATTCTGCATCGCCGGTGCTTCAATAGCGGATGGAATATATACCGACCTGCGGCCCACAACCGAAACCGTATCTGCCGTACTACGCAGCGTTCCTTTTAACTGCCAGAGCGGAACCAGGGCTGCCGCCAGGCCGCAGACCCCGGCCAGCTCCTGCTGAGCAACGAGTCTAAGCCGCTCGGCGCTTTCCTCGGCGGTCACTATGAATAAATCATGGATGGATATTTCTGCGGCGGCCGGCGCGATGACCGGCCGCGCATGCAGTTCGAGCAGATCGGCAGCGGCTGCACCTGAACAGCACGTAAGCGCGAGGAATACGATGGCTGTTATGCGAGCGCTGCCCTTACCCATTTACTACCTCTTCAAGTTGTTTGCAATGCCGAGCATTGTGTCGGAGGTCTGGATTGCTTTGGAGTTGAGCTCGTAGGCCCGCTGTGCGGTGATCATACTGACCATCTCCTGTACTACCGAGACATTCGACTTCTCCAGGAATTTGTGAATGGTTTTTCCCATTCCGTCCAGACCGGGGCGTCCGCCGATCGCCTCCCCGGAGGCGTTGGTTACTTTGAACAGGTTCTCTCCGATGGCCTTCATACCGGCGGGGTTTACAAAGCGGTACAGTTCCATCTGCCCCACTTCGATCGGATCGTCACTGCCGGCCACCTTCACCGTCACCCGGCCGTCCTGGCTGACAGACAGACTGTTGCGGACAAAGTTTTCCGGAAGCACTATTTCCGGCATTACCCGATAGCCGTTGGAGGTAACGAACTGTCCGTTCCGGTCAATTTTGAAGGAGCCGTCGCGGGTATATCCGTAGGTACCGTCTAAGAGCATGACCCGGAAAAAGCCTTCGCCCTGGATAGCCATGTCGGATACATTGTCGGTACTCTGCAGAGCGCCCTGGGTGAACATCTTCTGAGTGGCCGCAACTTTCACACCATGGCCGACCTGTATGCCGGTGGGCACGGTCGTCCGTTCGGTAGCCGGGGTGCCGGCTACCCGGGTAGTCTGATACAAAAGGTCCTCGAAATCGGCCCGGGTCTTCTTGAAGCCGTTGGTGTTTACGTTGGCCAGGTTATTCGAAATCGTGTCAATGTTGAACTGCTGACCGGTCATGCCGCTGGCAGCGGTCCATAATGAACGCATCATATGCTACTCTCCTATACCTTTAACACGTCGTTTACGAGGCGTCCGCTCAGCTCGTCCTGGGTGCGGATGGTGCGCTGATTCGCTTCGTAGGCGCGGTTTACTTCTATCATTTTTACCATTTCGGTAACCGGATTTACGTTGGAGTTCTCCAGGAAACCCTGTTCGACTTTGGTGTCCGCTCCGAGGGCGGCCCGCATCGCCTCGCCGGTCTCCTCGGTGGTGTTCCACATCGAACTGCCCTGCTTCTTGAGGAAGCGCGGCCGCTCAAACTCCACCACTTTCAGGCGGTCGACCAGTTCGAGGTTTTCCCATTCATTCTCTTCCATGGAAACCAGGCGCTGCGGATCACCGTCGAAGGTGGCATTCTGGTACACATTGCCCTGCTTATCCACCACGAAGTTATTCTTCTTGATCTGTATGATCCCGTTTTCACCTTTGACCGGAAGCCCCTCTTTGGTAACCAGGACCCCCTCTTTGCTCAGATGAAACGCCCCGTTGCGGGTGTAGCGCTCGCCGTTCGGGGTCTCGATGCTGAAAAACCCCTTGCCGTCGAGGGCCAAGTCGAAGGGATTGTTCGACTGCTGCAACTCTCCCTGCTCGAAGACGGTGTACGATTCGTTGTACTCGACTCCCGAGCCCATGGTTCCGACCACCGGGGCCATATCGGCACTGCCGAAGGGGAACTTGTACACGCCGTTGTCGTTGGTCCTGCGCAGCAGCATCTGCGGGAACGCCTTGCTCACGGAGATGTCCCGCTTGTAGCCGGTTACATCCACGTTCGAAAGGTTGTTCGAAAGGGCATTCATCCGATCAAGCTGTGCCTTCATTCCGCTTGCACCGGTATATAATCCTGGTATCATGCGTCTTCGATCCTCCTATTTCCTTATATCGGAACTTCAGGAGCGAACTTGATAAGTTGTGATTCAATTCATCAGCCGCTTCGAGACCTACCGCTAGAGTACAGGTAAACCGGGGGCGGCCGCCCCGGAGCAGGCAGAAAACCCGAGTTTTACTTGATTTTTTTTGAAATTCCGGCTAAATTCGCAGCCAAGCCAAAATAGCTCAGTGGTAGAGCAACGCTCTCGTAAAGCGTAGGTCGACGGTTCGAATCCGTCTTTTGGCTCTATCTCTCCACCTTTAAAACCGGCAGATAACGTCTGCGGGATCCCCGCCTTAGCAAGGACGCAAACGCGAAAAGAATTGCCCCTACTCGCTCTTCTGTTTGTTACGCTG
>JAASTM010000440.1 GCA_021767325.1 Spirochaetales bacterium | reverse complement strand
GGGTCTCGGTTTCTGGGAAAACGGATTTCGGCATTTGACCAACAGTAAACGTCCGGTAGAAACTCCCGATGATATGAGTGGAATTAAGATGCGGGTTGCAGAAAATCCGGTTCAAATTGCTGCTTGGGAATCAGTTGATGCAGGCCCTACTCCCATGGCATGGGGAGAGTTGTTTACTGCACTTCAGCAGGGAACCTTGGATGGACAGGAATGTACTATGGAGAACATCGTAAAAATGCGTTTCTACGAAGTACAGGAATATATCAGTATGACCGGTCATAAATACAGTCCGTATGTTGTTATCATGAATCAGGAACTGTTTTCCTCTCTCTCAGACCAAGAGGAAAGCTGGGTAGTTGCTGCGTTCGAAGAGGCAACTGCATACCAGCGTGAAGTTGCAAAAAAACTCGAGGTTGAAGGCTTGCAGACTGTAAAAGATGCTGGAAACACCGTTGTGGAAGTATCGCCTGAAGCAAAGGCTGAGTTCAGAACCAGTATGATGGGTGCGGTCAATGATATGGTAAAAGAAAAGGCTGGAGCTGAAATGTACAATCTCTATATGGAAGAGGTTGAGGCTAAGCGTTAAGCATAGACCTTTAATTTTTAGACTAAGACCAGCGTATGCAGGGTTTACTGCATACGCTGGACTTGTAAGTGAGGGACAGCATGAAGGTTCTAAAATGGCTCGATGACTATTTCGAGGCAGTGTTTATGGTGATACTCCTGTTTGTGATGAGTATTTTTATTGGTTTGCAGGTGTTCATGCGGTATGTGATGCAAAACTCTCTGGCGTGGTCAGAAGAATTGAGCCGCTACATGTATATCTACATGCTCTACCTGGGCATCAGTTACGGTGTCAGAACCAATCGACATCTACGTATAAGCGTTATCCAAAATCTTTTAAAAGAGAAGGGTCAGAAGGTACTTTCGCTGCTATCTGACGTGCTTTTTTTGGGGTTTTCTATAGTAGTGGTAATAAATAGTACCAAAGTAGCTATGCTGATTGCCAAATTAGGCCAGATTACAGCTTCCACCGGGATGCCAATGTACATTGTGTATATGGGAGTGCCGATCGGGTTTACTTTAGTGATCATACGCTTACTTCAGAATATAGCCCACAAAACAATACACTTTAACGCTCCTGTAGAGAAATACATGGTACGCAAAATGCATAATACTACACAAGGGGCTTAGGTATGACAGCGGTAATTTTATTCGGAAGCTTTATTCTATTCAGTGCACTCACAGTGCCGATTGGAATCTCTCTTGGTATCGCGGTTATTGCGACTATCTTTTATAGTGGCATTGTCGATATTACTTTCTTCGCACAGGGCCTCACCACTGCAATGGACTCTTTCCCTTTGATGGCGGCAGTATTTTTCATTCTTGCCGGTGATTTAATGGGAAGAGGAGGTATCTCCAGGCGTCTGTTGAAAGTAGCCGATGCTTTTTTTGGTCGTTATACAGGCGGACTGGCACTTGTTACCGTAGCCGCCTGTATGTTTTTCGCCGCTATTTCTGGAACAGGCTCCGCGACAGTTGCTGCAATCGGCACAATGGTCATTCCAGAAATGATGAAGAAAGGCTATGACAGGGGCTTTTCTTCAGCTTTAATAGCATCATCCGGCTCGATCGGCGCAATGATACCTCCAAGCGTGACGATGGTTATTTACGGAGTTACCACCGGCGTGTCGATTACCGCTATATTCCTGGCGGGTATCTTTCCGGGAATCCTGGTAGGACTCTCATTGATGATCTACTCGTATATTGTTTCGCGCAAAAAGGGTTATACGGGAAATGATAAAGCGTACAGCCCGCGCGAAAAACTGCAAATTATCAATGAGGCCAAGTGGTCTCTGCTGGTGCCGATCATTATCCTCGGCGGCATTTACGGGGGAGTTTTTACCCCGACTGAAGCAGCTGCAGTTGCTGTTATTTACGGGTACATCATCGGGATTTTTGTATACAGGGAGTTCAGTATAAAGGACTTGCCTGAAATTATCATGAAGTCGGCACTCATTACCTCAACGATACTTGTAATTATTGGTACTTCTGCCGGATTCGGGAGAATACTATCTCTCGAACGTATACCTTCCATGATTGCGGAAAGCCTCGTTGCGATGTCAAGCAGTAAAGTAATAGTCTTTTTGCTTGTAAATGCGCTCCTGCTGATCGTGGGCACCTTTATGGAAACGCTTGCTGCTGTGATTATTTTAGCTCCGATTCTTTTACCTATAGTTACTGCGTATGGTATGAGTCCCGTTCATTTCGGAATAATTATGGTTATTAACTTGGCCATAGGGTTTGTAACGCCCCCCTTGGGAGCGAATCTGTTTGTTGCCTGCCAGGTAGCCGATATTTCATTTGAAAAAATCAGTCGCGCTATTGTGCCGCTAATTATAGTCATGGTGACGGCATTGCTCATCATCACCTTCGTTCCTCAAATCTCTATGTTTCTGCCTAATCTGGTAATGAGGTAGAAAACAGCTTGAAAAAAGCCGCTGCAGACCGAGAAAAGCAAATTGCTTTCCAGTCTGCTTTGGTTTATCGCTCCAAATAGAGCAGCCGAATTAAAAAGATGTTCCACCGCCTGTAACCATTTCTACATGATTTATGGTAAAAAATGCCCCGCTCGGAGCTCGAGATTCGGTCGCTTCTTTGGTGAACTGTAATCGAGAAACTACTTCAGAATCTGAAACTGAGTATCGTCAGTAGGTTCGCCCCCGATACTGGCCCGGATGGTTGCAACGCCCCGGTTTTCGAACTCAGTGGCGACCTTGTCCTGCAGCTCCTTCCCCGGAGTAAGGGCAAGCATGTACCCGCCACGCCCGCCGCCGGTAACCTTAGCACCGTAGGCGCCGAGCGAATTGGCCAGATCACAGAGTTCGATCAGTTTTTCATGCGACAAGCCCATATCGATGAGAATTTTGTGGTTCTCATTCATTATCCGACCGGTTTCCTGCAAATCAAAGGCCGCAAGTGCTTTTCCGAGCTCTTCCACCTGGCCGCGGATGGTATCGAGGCGCTTATTAAAAAGTTCACCGTCCTCATTTTCCTGCTCTTCAAGGAAGCCTTTCAATGAGGCGGTATTGGAGGTGACGCCGCTGTTGCCGAGCACTATCTTTACCGGCGCTTTCAGATTGACCCGCTCGAACTGTTTTACGCCGTTCTTGATCTGGTATTTGATTACCCCGCCGTAGGTTGAAACGGTGTTATCAAGGCCGCTGGGCAGTCCGTGATACCCGAACTCCCCTTCCCAGG
>JAASTM010000439.1 GCA_021767325.1 Spirochaetales bacterium | reverse complement strand
GATTAAAAGCACATTGCGGGCGCTGCCGGCAGTGATCATAGCGCGTCCGGTTTCCAGTCCGTACACGAAGCCGGTACACCCGGCTACCAAATCGAAAGCCCCCGAGTGGGCAAGGCCCAGCTTATCCTGGACAATCGATGAAGTCGAAGGAAATCCGATATAATCAGGGGAAGCCGTTGCCAGAATTACCAGGTCGATCTCATCCGGGCTCAATCCGGCCCGCTCGATTGCCAGCTTACCGGCATTAACCGCCAGATCGCTGGTAACTTCCTGCTCGCCGCACAAGTGACGAGCCTGAATGCCGGTGTGGGACTGAATCCACTCATCAGATGTATCTACGATTTGGGCCAATTCGTCGTTGGTCATTCGCTTTTCAGGAATATATGCACCAATTGATCGAATATATACGCTCATAAATCCTCCTCGTATTCGCGTTCATACTCAAAGATACACACATCGTCATACTTTTTCCAATCCGTCAAGGCCCCCCTTTGGATGATTGCGGTCAAAGGGTGGAAAAAAAAGTGAAAAAGCATTACATTTCGGTTGACGGCCGAAAAGTACTGTGATAATTTTCGCAGAAATTTGCGATCAACGGAAAAATCCGGGAGGAACGAATGAAAAAGAGTGAAATTCTTGATTTGATAGAAAAACTTGATGATAGCTCTCTTGCAGAAATGTACATAAAAGACGGCGAGTTCGAACTCAGCCTCAAGAAAGCCAGTGCGATAGCACCTCAACCCGCCGCTCAACCAGCTGCTGCCGCACCAATAGCTGCACCCGGTCAAACCGAGATGGCTCAAGGACCTGCCCAGACCACGGTGGGAAGCGATCACGGAGCAGAGTCTCCTGAAAAGGAGACTGAAGTAATCACGGCACCGATAGTCGGCACCTTCTACCGGTCCCCATCTCCCGATTCACCTTCGTATGTCGAAGAAGGTGATGAGGTAAAAACGGGAGATACTCTCTGTATAATCGAAGCAATGAAAGTAATGAACGAACTCGAAGCCGAGTTCGACTGCCGGATAAAGAAAGTACTCGTAGAAAACCAGCAAATGGTCGAGTACGGAACTCCACTTTTTGAGATAGAGAAGCTGTAGTATGGTAAAATCGGTATTTATTGCCAACCGTGGTGAAATAGCGGTGAGAATAATCCGAACCCTCAAAGAGATGGGAATCGAATCCGTGGTCGGGTACTCCGAGGCTGACCGGGAATCCTTGGCCGTTGAGATGGCTGACAAGGCCGTGTGCGTAGGCCCCCCGGAAGCTAAAAAGAGTTACCTGCACAGTTCGAACCTCATTTCGGCCGCCCTGTTCGCCGGCTGTGATGCGGTGCACCCGGGAGTGGGCTTCCTCTCCGAAAGTGCCAAATTCGCCCAGCAGGTGAAGGATGCCGGCCTGATCTTCATCGGGCCCGAGGCCGAAACCATCTCCTTTCTCGGAGATAAAGTGCAGGCCCGTAAAACGGCCGAAAAAGCCGGATTGCCGATAACCCCCGGCAGCGACGGGCCGGTCGCGGACTTGAAAACCGCAACCGAGTTCGCCGAAAAGGCGGGGTATCCGATTATCATCAAGGCCGCCTCCGGAGGGGGCGGCAAGGGGATGCGGATTGTCCGGGATCATTCGGAACTGGAGTCTGCAATGCGAATAGCCACCCATGAAGCGGAAACGGCTTTTTCGGACGGTACCATCTATATGGAAAAGTACTTGGAGAATCCCCGGCATATCGAGGTGCAGATTCTGGCGGATACCTTCGACAACGTAATTCACCTCGGTGAACGCGACTGCTCACTGCAAAAGAACCACCAGAAGGTTCTGGAGGAGAGTCCTTCCCCGGGTATAGATCAGAGCATCCGTGACCGCATGTGCCAGGATGCGGTTAATCTTTTCAAGAGTATCGGGTATAAAGGGGCCGGAACCATCGAGTTCCTGTTCGACGGCCAGCAGTACTACTTTATGGAGGTCAATGCCCGTGTACAGGTCGAACACCCGGTTTCCGAGTTCATCAGCAATGTTGATATCATCAAGGAGCAGATTCGGGGCTGCAGCGGAGAGCCGATGGACCTGCGGCAGGAGGATATCCGGCTCGAAGGCGCTTCGATCGAGTGCCGGATCAACGCCTCGACACCGGGGCGCATTACCAGGTATCTTCAACCCAGCGGGAGAAACGTAAGAGTGGATTCGTTTTTATATCAGGGTTACATGGTATCACCGTTTTATGATTCGCTGGTGGCCAAACTCATCACCTACGGGCGGGACCGGCGCAGCGCGATTGCCCGCATGAAACGGGCCCTCGACGAATATGTCATCGAGGGTATTGAGACCAATATCGAGGTTCAGAAGAAGATTCTTAACAGTGCTCTGTTCCAACAGGGCAACTTCGGTACCTTCGGGCTCTCCAAAATTCTCGAGGAGTAGCGTATGGGAATACTAGATAGATTCAAAAAATACTCAGGACGGCCGCAGAGGCAGGAACGCGTGCGCTGGAGGAGCTCCGGGGTGCGAAAAGGCCGGGCTGCACAAAAAAAGAGCGAACTGGCGTATATCGAAGAGAAACACGCCTGTCCGATATGCCACCGGCATATCGATGATCAGATTTTGAAGGAAAACATGTATGTCTGTCCCGGCTGTAACCACCATTTTCAGCTGGCACTGAAAGAGAGAATATCTACAATTGCCGATCCGGGCACCTTCAAGGAGTTCGATGCAAGTATCCGGTCGGTAGACCCGATCGAGTTTCCCGGCTACAAAGAGAAGCTGGACAAAGCCCGGCAGAAATCCGGCCAAAACGAGGCGGTCACTATCGGTACTTGTCTCATAGAGGGAAGGGCGGCAGCCTTAGGAGTGATGTCCTTCGCCTTCATGGGAGGCAGTATGGGGGTCGCCGTCGGCGAAAAGGTGACACGACTGCTGCTGAGGGGCGTGGAAGAGAAACTGCCGGTGGTTTTGTTTGCCGCCTCCGGTGGTGCCAGGATGCAGGAGGGGATCTACTCTCTTATGCAGATGGCAAAAACCAGTCACGCCATTGCACTTCTGCAGGAACAGGGTCTGCCGTTTTTCGTGGTGCTGACTCATCCGACAACCGGAGGGGTGACTGCCTCATTCGCCATGCTCGGTAATGTGATTCTGGCCGAACCGGGAGCGCTGATAGGCTTTGCCGGGCCGCGGGTCATTGAATCAACAATCAAGCAAAAACTCCCGGAGGGCTTTCAGCGTTCCGAGTTTCAGCAGGCGAAGGGTTTTGTCGATGCGGTGGTGGACCG
>JAASTM010000438.1 GCA_021767325.1 Spirochaetales bacterium | reverse complement strand
GGTACCCGCACCATGTGCACGTTTTGGTAGGCAGCTTCCAGATCAACATGGTTGTAGCCTGCACTGCGTAGTGCTACTATTCCAACCTTCATCTCTGTGAGTTTCCGGATTACTTCGGCGGAGAGATTGTCGTTGACGAATGCACAGACTGCATCGAATCCCTGTGCCAAAGATACACTGTCGGCATTCAGACGGGTGCTAAAATATTTTATTTCGAACTCGCCCTGATTGGCAGCGTCGAAAAACTGACGGTCATACGGCTTGGCATCAAAAAAAGCTATTCTATGAGGCATAAAACCCTCCTGAGTTGTTCATCTACGTAATTCAAAAATACTTATCACAGCGGACAAAGACAAGGAGGTGCACAAAAACGGCCGCCCTTAAGGACGGCCGAATATATGCTTGCAATAGTGTGAGCTCTTGGGGAGGTATTAACCGCCCATCATGATCGGAACAATCGACAGCAGCACACCGGCCGCGATTGCCGAGCCGATAACACCGGCCACATTCGGGCCCATGGCGTGCATCAGCAGGTAGTTCTGCGGATTCTCGTCTTTACCAACCTTGTTGGCAACCCTGGCGGCCATTGGTACCGCCGAGACACCGGCAGCACCGATAAGCGGGTTGATCGGGTGTTTGCCTGAGGATAGCTTGTTCATCAGCTTGGCCAGCAGCAGGCCGGTGGCAGTACCGACCACGAAGGCGGCCAGGCCGAGCAGCAGTATACCGATGGTCTCCACGTTCAGAAACTTATCGGCCTGCAACTTTGAACCGACTGAGAGGCCCAGAAAGATGGTTACAATGTTCATCATCTCGTGCTGGGCGGCCTGGGACAGGCGCTCGGTTACGCCGCACTCCTTCACCAGGTTACCGAACATCAGGCTTCCAACCAGCGGGGTAGCAGAGGGAAGCAGGAGTATAGCCAGCCCCAGTACCGCGATCGGAAAAATGACTTTTTCGGTTTTGGTTACGTGGCGCAGCTGCTCCATCTTGATCATACGTTCCTGTTTAGTGGTAAAGAGGCGCATGATCGGCGGCTGAATGATCGGCACCAGTGCCATATAGGAGTATGCGGCTACCGCAATCGCACCTAACAGGCGCGGCGAAAGCTGACTGGCAACGAAGATCGACGTAGGACCGTCCGCCCCTCCAATAATACCGATAGCCGCGGCGTCGGCCAGGGAGAACTCGAACCCCGGCAGGCCGGCCAGTGCCAGTGCCCCCAGCAGTGTGGTAAAAATACCGAACTGTGCGGCTGCACCCAGCAGTGCTGTCTTGGGGTTGGCGATAAGCGGACCAAAGTCGGTCATTGCACCGACACCCATGAAGATAAGCAGCGGGAATACACCGGTATCGATTCCAACAGCATAGATCATGCCGACAAAACCTTCCGCCCCGGCAATACCGGCCAATGGAATGTTGGCCAGGATGCCGCCGAAACCGATCGGCAGCAGCAGAAGAGGTTCGAACTTCTTGACGATCGCCAGGTAGATCAGAACCAGGCCGACAATAATCATTACTACCTGGCCCAGTTCGAAATTCACCAGACCGGTAGACATCCAAAAATTATATAGTGCTTCACCTAAACTCATAGACGACCCCTTACGAAATTACCGCGAGAAGTTCGCCGGCTTTCAGTTGGTCACCCTGTTTTACGCTGATTTCGCTGATCGTACCGGCGGCAGGTGCGTGGATTTCGTTCTCCATCTTCATTGCTTCAAGTACCATGATCAAATCGCCTTCCTGCACAGTGTCGCCGACATTCTTCTCGATCCGGAGTACCAGACCGGGCATCGGGGCGTTTACCTTGTGAGCAGCACCGCCGCTTCCGCCGGATGCACCGGCGCTCTCATCGGCAGCCTGTACATCGATGGAGTAGGAAGTACCGTTTACAACAGCCTTGCCGTCTTCGAACTTCACAGTGTAGGGTTTGTCATTTACCTTGACAGTATAGGCTGAGGCGCCGGCAGCTGCTCCCTCTTCTTCAGCAGGTTTGCTGCGATCGATCTTACGAACATTGGTGCGGGCTTCGCCTTTTAGGAACTGGATTCCCTTTTCCTTACAGGTAGCTGCAATGAAAAGGTTCTCCTCGGTTTCCTCGAGGTTCTCTTTCTGCAGCATCTTGCGGGCCGCTTCGATACCCTTGGCTTCATCGCGGTCGTTGATGTCGACAACCTTTTCAGTGGTCGGCTCTCTTTCCAGTTGCTCGGAGGCCAGTTTGACGATTTCGGGATCCGGCTCGACCGGGGTTTTACCGAAGTAGCCGAGTACCATCTTGCCGTAGCCTTCGGCGATCTTTTTCCACGGTCCGATCATCACGTTGTTGAAGGCCTGCTGGAAGTAGAACTGGCTGACCGGGGTAACGGAGGTGCCGTATCCGCCCCGTTCGATTACCTCTGCCATAGCAGCGGCAACTTCGGGGTATTTATCGAGGATGCCGTTGTCACGCATCATCTGAGTATTTGCGGTCAGGGCTCCGCCGGGCATCGGCGAGAAGGGAATCAGGGGTTCGACCTTCTTGGCCTCGGGCGGAACGAAGTAGTCTTTCATGCAGTCCTTGAATACTTCTTCGGCTTTTTCTATCTTCTTGATATCAACGCCCAGGTCATATTCGGTGCCGCGCAGTGCGTGCCACATGGTAATGATGTCGGGCTGGGCGGTTCCACCGGATACCGGGTCCATCGAAAGGTCGATCTGGTTGGCGCCGGCATCGAGGGCTGCCTTATACGCAAGCACACTGGTTCCGGCGGTTTCATGACTGTGGAATACGATGCGCTGGTCTTGGCCGAGCAGCTCGCGGGCCTGTTTGATGGTGTCATACACTTTACTCGGAACAGAGGTTCCGGAGGCATCCTTGAAACAGATGGAGTCGAACTGTATGCCGGCGTCCAAAATCTTCCGCAGCACACCCATGTAAAACTCAGGGGAATGGGCACCGGTGGCGTCCGGGGGCAGCTCCATCATGGTAATAACTACTTCGTGCTTCAAACCGTGGGCAACGATTCTTTCTCCGGAGTAGGTGAGGTTATTTACATCATTCAAAGCATCGAAATTGCGAATGGTTGTGATTCCGTGCTTTTTGAACATCTTGGCATGCAGGTCGATAACATCACGCGGCTGGGAGTCGAGACCCACAACATTCACACCACGGGCCAGAGTCTGCAGGTTTGCATTCGGACCGGCGGCCTGGCGGAACTGATCCATCATATCGAACGCATCTTCATTGGCATAGAAATAGAGCGACTGAAACCGGGCGCCGCCGCCGGCTTCAAAGTGATCTATTCC
>JAASTM010000019.1 GCA_021767325.1 Spirochaetales bacterium | reverse complement strand
TGGCGCCCCTCTCGTACCAACACTTCCACCTGCTCCGCAGCAACCGGTTCGGAGCCTGCGGGGCCGATCACCCGGCCGGACTGCTGCGGGTCTGGTTTTTCAATATACAGGTCGAACACATCCGCCATAGCAGAGGTAAGCGTCCAGGCTACCTTCCGGTTGTGTCCGACGAAGGCGTAGGGAATCCCCGGCACCGTGAATCCGATAAAATCGAAGTTCGGACAGGTCGTGTGCTGTTGAAATGCCAGAGAGGGCAGGGTATGCGGCAGATGCAGCTCGCCGACCACCATCGGCTGCCCGGACTCGCTGCGCCGGCTGCCGATTACCCAGCCGTTGCTGGCTGTCTCGGGGGCTGCCAGTAGTAGTTCCTTCCGCGGTGCAGGCCTGTCCGACCGCGCCGCACCAGCCGCAGTGCTCCGCTCCGCCGTCGGTCCTGCGAACATCTCCTCCAGCTCGGGCACCAGGCTCGGCGGCAGCTGGTGCGAAGCTTGTGGGGCTTTCCCTGAGGCCGTCTCTGCGGCCTTCCCTGCGGATGACGCCCCCGGAATGCTCGCTCCCCCGGGCCAGGGAACTGCCGGATAAATGCGCTCGGCCCGTTCATACCCGCCCTCCAGGGCCAGCAGCAGCCGGATCAGCTCCTGCCGCCAATTGTGGGTGATGCCCCAGGAGATCATGTAGCAGACTGCGAAGCTGTCGGGTATCTCCCAGGGCTGCGGTTCTACCCGCAGCAGGTCATATTCAATAGGCCGGTAGCGCGCCAGAGCCGCATTTACCCCGTTGGTATAGGCAGTCATCAGGCGCAGGCTCTCGGCGTCCAGCTCCGCTGTCTCAAACCTGGCCGCCCGTTCGAAACCCCAGCAGCGCATGGACAGATCCAGCTCCACCGTCGAACCCAGCTGCAGCCGCCGGTCACCTACCAGCTCAGACAGCCGTCCATAGGCGTAGCGGCGGATTGTATCCATCTGGAAGTAACGATTGCGCCCGTGCATAAAGCCCACCGCCTGCAGCATATCCGCCTCGTTTTCGGCCCGGATGTGGGGCACCGCCAGATCGTCAAAATAGACCTCCACCGGCGCAGCCAGTCCCGGCAGTGGGATTGTTTCTGCTCTTTCTCTGGGGTAGTCCGGACTTATCCGATACTCGATAAAATACAAGGTTGCACAGCTGCCGAGTAAGAGGATGAGCGCGGACAGTACACTCAGTACCCGCATTCTCATATTACTCAACCTTCTGGGCATAACGGAGAGATATACCTCTATTATACTCCCTCATTATTAATAAAGAAAGTTACAATGAGTCTGTTTTTCTCTGCGCCCAAGGATCTGCGAGCCGGATTTAGTCGAGTTGGCTTGCGGTTTTGCTGCGCAGTACTTATGTTTTTAGTAGAAAGCGAGGAGGTGTTATGGGGTATGCAGAAATTCTCCGACGAATGACCGACGGCGGGGTGGTGTTGATCGACGGGGCTACCGGCACCGAACTGGAGAAGCGCGGTGCCGATATGAATGATGACGCTTGGTGCGGACCGGCTAACATCACTCACCGCGAGTTGCTGGAGGAGGTGCATCTGGACTACATTCGCGCGGGGGCCGAGATCATCACCACCAACACCTACGCTACCACCCGCCTGATGCTGGAGCCGGCCGGGTACGGCGACCGCATCGAGGAGATTTACCGCAGCGCCTGCGGGGCCGCACTGAATGCAAGGCAGCGGGCGCAGCAGGAGCTCGGACGCAGCGATGTGCTGGTAGCCGGCTCACTATCACATATGGTGCCAAAAAGTACCGCCGGGGCCGAATCCACCGACCCCTATTCAGGAGTTGGGCGCGAGAAGTTTTCGGCCGCACTGCACGAGGCCGCCGGACTGCTGAAAGAGGGCGGCTGCGATCTGCTTATGCTGGAGATGATGTACCATCCCCAGCGCTTCCAGTGTGTACTGGAGGCAGCCCAGGCGACCGGCTTGCCGCTCTGGGTAGGATTTTCCGCTCGCTGGGGGGACAATGGCGAGCTGCTGTCCTTCTTTCAGGAGCACGACATCCTGCTGGAGGAGGTAATCGCACAACTTCCCCGCAAGGGCATCGATGCGGCCGGCATCATGCACTCGGATGTGAATGTCACCGGCCCCGCTCTCGAGTTGCTGAGCCACTACTTCACCGGACCGCGCTACGCCTATCCCGACAGCGGCTATTTACGCATGCCCAATTGGCAATTCGAGAACATTATTTCGCCCCCCGATCTAACGGCCTATGCAATAGACTGGATTGCCGACGGAGTCAGCGCCGTAGGCGGCTGCTGCGGCCTATCGGTCGAACACATCGAGGCTCTTTCTACTCTGAAGCGCTAATGCAGCTGGCCTCGCGTCCATGAGATTGGTCCGACTTCGGTCGTGGTGCTGTTCATGAACTCGGAGAGCTCGGCAATTATTCCCTCGGTACGCTGCTCATCTTTGCGGGCTATATCCAGTAAATATCCTCTTATCATTCCCTGTAAGGGTAGTATCCTTCTCAACGGCTATCTTCTTAAGTCGCTTAATGAGCCCGTCATCCAGAGTCAGCGTGATATTTCCCATTTTTCACCTCACGTAATGAGTGCATCACATAATATGTGAAAAGCAAATGCCTGCTCTCTCACTCCTGTAGCACAGGAATTTTGGCCGGCTACCGCCCCAGGCCAGGCGTGCTTCGGGCGGCGCGCCGCCCGCACGGCCCGCTTGTCTATGGAATTGAATTTAGTACAAAAAATTGAGGACGCCGATGAGGGTGGCGATGGCGGTAAAGCCGATGCCGATAAGCCACTGCAGCTGATTGAAACGGCGATCGGTGGCGTGAAAGCGCTCGTCGATCTGCTTCTGAAGTGCCTGAAAGCGCTGGTCAGAGGCCTCGAAGCGCTGATCCATCTGGAGTTGAAGCGCTTCGAAACGGGCGTCCACCGCCTCAAAGCGCTGCTTTATCTGGAGTTGAAGCGCTTCGAAACGGGCGTCGACCGCTTCAAAGCGCTGTTTCATCTGGAGTTGAAGCGCCTCGAACCGGGTGTCCACCGCTTCGAAGCGTTGGTTCATTTGCTTTTGCATTTCCGTGAACCGTTGATCCATCTGCTTCTGCATTTCTGTGAACCGCCTGTCCATCTGCTTTTGCATATCTGTGAACCGCTGTTCCAGCTGAGATTGCAGTGCGTCGAATCGTTCTTCAACGTGGTTGAAGCGTTCGTCCAGGCGGACGACCCGCTCGACTAAGTCGAGTTCTCTGACACGGTTTACTTCCGCCATCCACTCGGTGATGTGGGTTTTTACATACTCGCCGATTTTTTCCAGCTCTTTGTGTCCGAGCTCCATTGCCGGTTCTCCCATATGAGCCTCCCCGATAAGAGTTGTAATGCACATGCCACGTGCACTCTACTCTATTAGAGCGGGAAGGACCGCCGCTGCTTCAGAAATTCCTGTTTCTGAAGGCCTTATATAAAGTGTACTTTAATTGTGAGCAGGTTTCAATTATGCGGAGGAGAGCCATTAGAAAAAGGTGTCATTTTTTCTTGACAGATTTTGAGACCGGGTTTACGATGTGGTTAACCGGTTAACTAAACCGTAAACCTATTGCGTAGAATAAAGGTAGAATTGGAATGGCAAGCTTATCGCAGATAGCTGAGAGAGTGGGAGTTTCGAAGACATCGGTATCAATCTATATGAAGGATCCCTCGACCTCGCGTCTGGCCCAGGAGACTAAGGATAAGATAGAAGCGGCAATCAAAGAGCTAAATTACAAGCCAAATGTGATTGCCCGCGGCTTGTCGAATCAGAGAACCCGCATTATAGGGGTAATGATTCCCTACAATGGTCCTTTGTTTCACAGCTCCTTCGTAAACGAGGTTCTCTCCGGCATCCAGACCGAACTGTTCAAAAACGGCTATTCGATGGTCTTCCTACCAACCAAAGGCGAGGATTCCCCGTCTATGGTGAAGAATCAGCTCGAGGTAGCCCACGGATATGATGGTCTGATTCTCTTCGGTACCCGCTACTGTACACTCGAGCATCTGCTACACAATGCCGATCAACTGATTCAGTCGAACATTCCGTTTGCGGCGGTGAATATGCCCGAACTCGATCGGGATATCAATCAGGTAATCCTGCAGACTCCGGCTGAAAGCGATCCTATCGACTATCTGATCAGGTGTGGACACCGGAAGATTTTGCTGGTGGTCGGACGAGATAACGACCCGGAGAGCTGCATTACGGTAGACAAGTACAAGCAGACTCTAGTTCAGCATGATATACCATATGACTCTCAGTATGTGCTGCATGGAGACTTCGAACGGGAGATTGCCCGCAGTGAGACGCTGAATGCCTTGCGCAGTGGAATTCCATTCACCGCTGTCTACTCACTCTCCGATATGATGGCAATCGGTATATATGAGGCGGTGAAGACTCACGGCATGTCTATACCAGGTGACGTGTCGGTCATTGGAAGCAATGACTCGTTTTTTGCCCGTACCATGGACCCGCCTTTGACCACCGTAAGAAAACAGCTACTTTCAACCGGAGTCGAAGCCACCCGTTCTCTTCTTCGCACGATAGAAACCGGCAAAACCGGAAGAAAAGTGTGGCTCAACAACGAGCTGATTCTACGCTCTTCTACCAAAATCAATATGAATCCTAATGAGTAACATCCGGGGGGTGTGCTCAATATTTTAATAAGGAGGCAACCATGAAAAGGTTGGTATCTGTTGTATGTATTATTCTGATTACTCCGTTGCTACTGTGGGCCGGGGGCCAGCAGGAAGCCGGAGAAGCCGGAGACGGAGGCGCAGAGCTCTCCTACTGGCACCTGTGGGGCGGTTCGCGGACTGAGCTGGTCGAACAGCTGATTGACCGGTTCCAAGCCGAAAATGACGGGTATGAGTTCGAGGTAACCTTTACTCCGCCGAATGAGCTGCAGCGCAAGGTGGTAATGGCCGCCGGTACCGGTGCACTTCCGGATGTGGTGCAGGTGCACAGCTCCTGGATGCCGGATGTGAACGCAGAGGACACACTGGTCGATCTTACACCGTACCTCGAAGAGGCGGGAATCGACCTGGAAAAGGTGCTGCTGTCAGCCGAAGCGAAGCGCAGCCGGTATAAAGACGGCATCTACAGTTTGCCGAATGTAACTGCCGGTGGGCAGGGACTCTTCTTTTACAACAAAGATCTTATGAGCAAAGCCGGTCTTGACCCAGTGGCAGATGCTCCCAAGAACTGGGCCGAGTTTACCCAGGTCAGCAAGACCATTGTAGATGAACTCAACGATGGGGAGGAGCTGGAAGTAATTGCCTGGGACCCGTATCAGATGGCCGGACAACCGGCAACCATCTACTTCAGCTTTGGTGCCGGATATCCCACTATCAGCAAGGACGGAACCGAATCGCTGATGGACTCCGAGGGTGTAATGGCAACAGCCCAAAAATTCGACGAGTACATTGAAGAGGTGTATGGAGAATACGGCGGTTACCGGGCAATTCTGGAATGGAACAGTAAGGTAGCCGGTACCGATACCGGTGCAGCCCAGGTCCAGGCCTTTATCAAAGAAGCGCAAACCTTCTATGTGTCCGGCTCATGGACGATCGGTCAGATCAACAAGGGAAATCCGGAGATGGACTTCAGCATTCTTCCGGTTCCCGGTTTCAAGGGACAGCACGGCGGTATCAGTAAACACGGCTGGTCCTATTCTATAAGTCAGAGCGCAAAGAATAAAGACGCTGCCTGGAATTACCTGAAATTCATTACTCTGAGCGAAGCTGGTAACGGCTGGTTCTGCAAACAGCAGGGGCGCCCCTGTCCGATAGAAGCGGTCAACGACGATGAAGTGTATCAGGAGATGGGCCGCATGTGGGAAAACCTGGTCAAATCGATGAGCATGGACATCTTCCCGGAGGCCCCGGCTATTCATCAGGACGTGCTCAAACCGTGGCTGCGGGACGTACCGGCCCGGAGGATTTCCGGCGAAAATATCGATGAGATTATGCTGGATATCGACGAAAAATATCAAGATTATCTGGATGATCTCAACGAATAGAACCTGAGTGTATGCCGGCTGCCGTATTTCGAAAGTTCGGCGGCAGCCGGCAATGTATTGGAGGAATGATGTCAACTGCAGCACTAAGGAAGACTTCGGCCTTAAATCAAGGGAAAACGAAAACATTGCTACTCTTTCTTTCTCCCTGGATTGTAAGCCTGATAGTCTTCTGGTATGGACCGATTATTTACACCTTCGTATTGAGCTTTACGAAATACAAGCTGGTGGGTGACGCAAGCTTTATCGGCATGAAGAACTATATCGATATCGTCCAGGACAGTAATTTCTGGCACGGCTTGTACACCACTTTTCTGTTTACCGCCATGTATGTCCCACTGAATATTGTGATGGGTCTGTTCACCGCCTTCATCCTCGATCTCGACGTAAGGCCGCTGGCCTTATGGCGGGCGCTCATCTTCCTGCCGGCGGTACTGCCGGTGATCACCATTTTCGTGATCGGCAAGTTTATCTTCTATCCGAATGGACTGTTGAACAGCTTTTTGCAGCTGTTCGGCATTAAGGGGCCGCTCTGGATCGCGAATCCAGATCTGATTATCTTGGCGGCGGTACTGCTGATGGTGTGGCAGTGCGGTACCGCGATGGTAGTATACCTGGGCGCCCTGCAGGGTGTTCCGAAGCACTACTACGATGCCGCGGAGATCGACGGCATCGGCAAGGTGGGGCAGTTTATGCACATTACCCTGCCGCTTATCTCACCGTCGATTCTCTTCAGGGCCATTCTGGATCTCAAACTCGGATTGATGGTCTTTATTCCGGCCCTGGTGCTGCCGGAGGGCAATGTGCCCGGCGGGCCGGCCGATGCATCCCGCTTTTACACGCTGCATGTGTACCAGAAGGCCTTCCAACGCTTTAATATCGGCGAGGCCAGCGCCCTGGCGATGGTGCTGATAGTGATCAGCTTGATTCTCACGATTGTGGTAATGCGCACCAGCCGCAAAGTCGTTTTTTACGAGGTATAGGGGCCGTTATGAATACGAAAACTTTAACAAGCAATACACCCGGGGCCACCGAATTTAACCGAAGCACCCGCGATGCGGCCTGGACGATCTTCAAATATGCAGTGGTCATAATAGTCTGTGCGGCATTCTTTGCACCGCTCATCTATGCGATTTCCACTTCCCTGAAGAGTCAGGTGCAGATGCTGCAGCAGCCCCGTGCCTTCTTTCCGCTGCCTCTGCATCCCGAAAACTATGTAGAGGTGTTCAACAGTTATCCAGTTATCCGCTACTTCCGGAATACCCTGATTGTTGTAGGCGCGGTGCTGGTCTGTAATCTGCTGGTCAGTTCGTTCGCCGGCTACGCCCTGTCGCGAATCCAGTGGAAGGGACGGGAAGCGTTCTTTATGTTGACCGTCTCTACAATGTTTATGCCGCTGTTTCTGCTCCTGCTGCCCCGCTTTCTTATTTTCAAAGAGCTGGGAATGCTGGGAACACTTCTGCCCCTGATTATCGCGCCTGCTTTGGGCTCTCCCACCAGTATTTTCCTAATGCGACAGTACTACCGTAGTATTCCCATGGATCTCAGCGAGGCGGCTATGATCGACGGCTGCAGCGAGTTCGGCATTTACTGGCGGATTATTCTGCCGCTGACCAAGCCTGCTCTGGCAACAATAGCCATTTTTACAGTTCGCTGGCGCTGGAACGATTTTATCCAGCCGCTGATCTATCTGCAGAGTGAGAAGTTGTACACCGTGACGATGGGCCTCTATACCATCATGGGGACCAGCGCCGAAGAGATCAACATTCATCACGTGATGGCCTTTGTGATTATGTCGATTGCACCGATGATACTCATTTTCTTGGCGGCGCAGCGGCACTTTGTCGAAGGCAGTACTCATACAGGACTAAAAGGATAAGAACATGAAATATTACCACGAGAGTGCACGCGAGCTTCCGATTGCCCGGGAGGTAGAGGTGCTGGTAGTCGGCGGTGGACCGGCCGGATTTGCTGCAGCGGTTACCAGCGCCCGCCTGGGGGCCGACACTTTGCTCATTGAACACGGCGGGGCGGTCGGCGGAGTTGCCACCAGCGGGCTGATGAGCCACTGGACCGGGGCTACCGAAGGGCCGCTGTATGCCGAGCTGCTGAGGCGTTCGAAGGATTCAGACAGAGACTGGAACTACTACGGCGATAAGGTCTTGCATGGCGAGCGGATAATTCATCCCGAAAAGTTGAAACTCACTATGCTGAATATGCTGGATGAAGCCGGAGCAGATCTGCAGCTGTATACCGCCGCTGCGGATGTAATTATGGATGGGAACCGGATACGCGGCATTGTCATCGAAAGCAAATCCGGCCGTGAGGCAATCTATGCCGATGTAGTTATCGATGCGACCGGTGACGGGGACATCGCCTTCAAGGCCGGCGCGGAGTACGTAAAGGGGCGCGAGGATGACGGTAAGATGCAGCCGGTGAGTGTGATGTTTAAAATCGGCGGTGTCGATTTGAAAGCTGCGGTGTTTCCCGGAGAGTTCGAAGATGACTTCCAGGTCGACGGACGCTCAATCCAGACCCTGGCGAAAGAGAAACTGCCGCACCCAATCGGTCATGTGCTGCTTTATCCCAGCTCGATGCCGGGAGTTGTCAGTGTGAATATGACAAACGCTATCGATGTCGATGGAACAGATGTGCGGGCTATTACCCGCGGAGAGATAGAGTGCCGGCGCCAGATTCCCCTGATTATGGATTTTCTGCGTGAATACGTCCCCGGGTATGCGAAGTGCTTCCTGCTGATGACAGCCTGTGCATTAGGAGTGCGGGAGACTCGTCACTTTACCGGGCTTTATACCATTACCGCCGACGATATTCGCGCGGCGCGGGTGTTTGACGACTGGGTCGTCACACGGGCCTACTTCAACTTCGATGTGCATAACATGTCCGGCAGCGGCATGGATGCAACCGGGGTACAGAGAGAGTTCAAGCAGAAGGCAAAATTCACCATTCCATTCGGCTGTTTTATTCCGAAATCTGTGGATGGGCTGCTGCTGGCGGGCCGGAACATCTCCGGGACACACCTGGCGCACTCCAACTACCGCGCCATGCCGACCTGTGTGAATATGGGCCAGGGAGTCGGCACTATTGCGAAAGTAAGTGTGCAGGACAAGCTATTACCGCGTGATGTAGATGTGAAAAAGGTTCAGGAATTGCTCCTCCGACAAGGCGTACAGGTATAAACAATGAAATATGAAGCATTTAGTAATCCACGGCAACTGTATCAGCAGGACCTAACAGCCGATTTGTGTATTGTCGGCGGCGGCCTGGCCGGTACCTGTGCCGCAATAACCGCCGCCCGCGAAGGTATACGAGTGGTGCTGGTACAGGACCGCCCGGTGCTCGGCGGCAACGCGTCCAGCGAGGTACGGCTATGGGCCCTGGGAGCAACCGCTCATATGAACAACAACAATCGCTTCTCCAGGGAGGGCGGGGTAATCGACGAACTGCTGGTGGAGAATCTGCACCGCAATAAGCAGGGTAATCCGGTTCTGTTAGACACCATCCTGCTGGAGAAGGTAACGTCCGAGCAGAATATCACGCTGCTGTTGAATACCGCAGTGTTTGATGCTGAAATCGGGCGCTCTGATGACGGCATTGCCCGGGTGCAGAGTGTAAGCGCCTATAATCCGCAAAGCGAAACGCGCTATCGTATTCGAGCACCGCTGTTTTGCGATGCCTCCGGGGACGGGGTACTGGCGTACAGGTCCGGTGCCGCATTTAGGTTCGGTGCCGAGGACTCCAAAGAGTTCGATGAGGGGTTTGCTCCGGACCCGGAGTCCTATGGTGAGCGGCTCGGCCATTCTATCTTTTTTTATACGAAGGACACCGGCGCGCCGGTAAAGTTTGTTCCCCCCGCCTATGCCCTCGAATCGGCACAGGAGAAGATTCCGCGTTTCAGAGATTTCGATGTGAACGATCAGGGCTGCCGGTTCTGGTGGATAGAGTACGGCGGCCGGCTCGACACGGTCCATGACACCGAAACCATAAAATGGGAGCTGTGGAAAGTGATCTTCGGTGTCTGGGACTACGTAAAGAACTCGGGGCACTATCCGGAAGCTGAGAATTTGGATATTGACTGGGTCGGTATGATTCCCGGTAAACGGGAGAGCCGGCGCTTCGAAGGACCCGTGATGCTCACCCAGCAGGATATCGTTCAGCAGCGCAGCTGGGATGATGCGGTATCTGTGGGCGGATGGTCGCTCGACCTTCATCCGGCCGACGGGGTGTACTCAGCACACCAGGGCTGTGATCAGTACCACTCAAAAGGTGTGTATCAGATTCCCTATCGCAGCATGCTCAGTAGAGATGTGGAAAACCTGTTTTTGTCAGGCCGAATCATCAGCGCGTCGCATGTTGCCTTCGGCTCGACCCGCGTAATGCTCACCTCCGCTCATAACGGGCAAGCAGTCGGTGTAGCAGCGGCCCAGTGTATTCGGCGGGATCTACGGCCGTCCGACCTGGTGGACACAGAGCGGATGCAGGCCCTGCAGACCCGACTGCTACAGACCGGTCAGTTTATTCCCGGCTTGAGACTCATGGATGGAAACTTGTGTGAAGAGGCGGAAATACGCAGCAGCAGCGAGTTCGAGTTCACGCTCTGGCCGGATGCTGAGCGCAGCTACTGCGTTTTGGAGAACGAGATGGCGGTTATCTTGCCTCTGCCAGCCGGTGAAGTACCGGAGTTCGAGTTTGTTGCCGATGTGCAGCCGCCCGGCCGCAGCTATATCTCCCCGCATCCGGAGGAGGAGCTGCAGGGCGCCCATAATGCCCGTAGTGCAGCCGTGCATGCCGATGATGTTCCGGGTGAGCACGGGGAGGCACATGTGACGGTTGAGTTACGGACCTCTCTAAATCCGGCTAATTTTACGCCCGAAAAAGTACTGTCCAGTAAGAAGATTGTCCTCCCGGTGGGACACGATAAAAGGTTGGTTGTCGATTTCGGAACAAGCCTCGATGAGCCGGCTTATGTATTTCTGGTGTTCAAGATACAGCCGCGGGTACGGCTGCATGCCCACCTGCGCCGGGTTCCGGGAGTTCTGCTGCTGCATCACACCCATGACCAGGTAGCCGAGGGGATTGGCGTAGACAATTTTGAGCTGTGGCTGCCGGAACGGCGCCCCGGTGGTGCCCTGCCGCTGATGAACATGCGGCCGGCTGCTCAACTGTTCACCCCCGGGATGATCCGCAGCGGGTTTCACCGCCCATACATCCAGTCGAACTGCTGGGTTCCGGCGGTTGATGATCCGCAGCCGGAGCTCAGCCTCGAGTGGAAAGCTCCCAGACGGATCTCAAGGGTTGAGCTGGTTTTCGATACGGATTTCGACCATGCCATGGAGACGGTCTTGAGGGGACATCCTGAGTCAGAGATGCCGTACTGCATACGCCACTTTCAGCTACTCGATGACATGGGAAGAGTAGTAGCTGAGGAGAAAGAGAATTATCACACTCAATGGAACCATGTGTTCTCCGAGCCGCTGGACACGCGTATGTTGACACTGCGGGTTCTGGCTGTGTGGGGTGATTCTCCCGGGGCGGTATATGCATTTCGATGTTACGGGTAGAGCGGCATTTTTACCGCCCGGTAACAGCGGTAGCCGCGGTAGCTGTCGGGGTCGGGATCGGCGAGGGAGATATGCAGCACCTCGCGGGCCGGCAGATCGGCGCTGACTTCGATGATGCGGGCGGAGATTTTCATGCGCTTGACTTTGTTCTGCTCGAAGTCGAAGATTTCCGTCGGCCGGCCTTCGAGTGAGCGGGTGATGCCGCCGAAGGTGACCAGGCGGTTGCCGTTCGGCAGATAATTGGCATCACCGATGAAGGGAGTGTAGAGCTGCGAGCCGTAACGCTGGCCGAACTCCCAGAGCTGGTGAATCCGCATTGTGTGGGGGTCTATTTTGTATTCCACCGCCCGCGAGTAATTCTGCTGCGGCGGCAGGGGATTGTCATAGGAGCGCCGGTTGCCGTTGTCGTAGATCAGCACCCGCTGCGGATTGTCGGGGTGAAACATGGGGGCGTGCTGGCCCCAGGGCCATTCGAAGGGCGGGGAGCCGGCCGGAGAGCCGGACGGCTCGAGTAAAAAGGGCTGAAATTGCGGCGGCCAGTGGCGGTGGTTGCCGAGAATCCACTGCAGCCGGCCGCTGGCGCGGTGGATTTTCACAACGGCGCTCTGGTCGCGTCCGCTGAGCAGCATGCTGTCGTCGCCGGGGTTGTAGTCGATGCCGTTGAGGTGCAGCCAGTCTTTTTCCTCGAGATTGCGGGGTTGGCGGGGCCGTTCGGGGGCGAGGATTGTGCGCAGGTCCCATCCGCGCAGCACTTCGCCGCTTTGCCCGTCGATTTCGACTACTCCATCTTCGAAGGAATCCTCGGCGCTGGTCAGGGCCAGAATATTACCGTTGGGCATCAGGCAGGCGTCGTGGTGGATTCCGGTCTGTACCTCGGCCCGCTCTGCTATGCGGCGGCCGAGCAGGTCTATCTCCGCCAGCCTCCCAATATCCTCGTCGCGTGTGTCTTGTATCAGCAGGTGTCCGTTCTCCAGGCGTTTCAATACGTGTCCGATGTCGCCGTCATAAAACCAGCGTACCCGCCCGTACGAGTCGATGGCGGAGGGGAGGGCTTGAAAATTCCCCTCTTCGTCGTAGTGGCCGAGGTGCATGAAGATCATCCCCGGGGCGATGCGATCGGGGACCCGGCGCCGGATCTCTATTTCCGGATATGTGGAGGGCAGTGCTGCGGTGGTGATCCTGCGGCTGCGCCGGTGGATTTCGCCGTCGGCGCTCCGCAGTTCGAACTCAATCCGGTTTTCGTAGTCTGGGTACAAGCCGAGCACGGGTACCCGGTGGTGGCGGCTGAACCCGGAGAACTGCACATGCAGGTCGTTGTTGTCGCGGCCGGCGATATGCAGGGTCAGTTCGGTGGGCCGGCGGGTTTTGATGCGCGCCTCGGCGCTGAGCGGGGCCTTTTCAGCGAGTTCGAGAGATATTCTGACCGACAGCAGCGCGCGGTAGGCGAAGAAACACAGAATAATGGCAACTGCCAGCAGGGCAGTGATGAACGCAGGTCT
>JAASTM010000437.1 GCA_021767325.1 Spirochaetales bacterium | reverse complement strand
AGCAATCATTAGTGGATACGGCGGTTGGAATGTCATACAGCGGATTTGTTCCGTTTGTAAACGCTTTTGCGGTTTTTCTGGCAACCCGCGCTTTAGAGATGATAAGGACGCATGCCTGTTATGGGCGAGCGCCAATAAAACTGATGGGCGCATATGCAGGGCTTTCTGATTCCTTTGATGGTCCTACCCATCACTCGATCACTGATATTGCCATAATGCGCAGTCTGCCCTATATGAGTGTTGTAATTCCGGGAGACCCGCGTGAAATGGAAGCAGTTCTAAAAGCTGTGTATGAGTGGAAGGGACCGGTGTTCTGCCGACTGAACCGCAACGAGGTGCCTCTCATCTATAAAGATGAGATCCCGGAATTTAAGATCGGAAAAGCTCGACAACTACGGGAAGGTTCAGATGCTACTATTATTGCTAATGGGATGCTGTTGAGTCGCAGCCTTCAGGCTGCAGACCAGCTCCAATTAAAGGGCCTGAGTGTGAGGGTTGTCGAAATGCATACCGTCAAGCCGCTGGACATAGATACAGTGAAAAGGGCTGCAAAAGAGACAGGTGCGATAGTTACTGCTGAAGAGCACAGTATTATTGGCGGACTGGGGGCAGCAGTCTGTGAGACGGTCAGCAGTTCTCAACCTGTTCCTGTAATTCGTGTTGGAATAAATGATCAGTTTGCAGAAACCGGACCATACGAAAGACTGTTAGATGCATATGGTATGTCTGTTGAAGATATATGTGCTGCAGTGAAAACCGCAGTGAAACTCAAATGACAGAAAAGAGGAGGAAAGAATGAGCCAAAAAAGCGTATACAGAGTTCAAGCAGAAAAAATGTTGGAGCAGTTCAAGGGTAACTCTTATCTCTATGGGCGTAGTGTTCTGAACCAGGTGGGCACTGTTGCGGCCCTGGCTGGAAATCGAGCGGTGCTTGTGGTTGATGCGTTTCCCGGAAGTGAAGGCTTTATTGCGCAAATTCGCCAGTCGCTTGAGAACAGTGGAGTCGAGGTAGTTCAGGAGATAGCCGGTGCCGGGCCAAATGCACCAAGGGAAGATTTGTACCGTATCACAGAGCAGCTGGTAAAAGTAGTTCCTGATGTATTGGTAAGTTTTGGCGGTGGAAGCACAATAGATGCCGTAAAAGCAGCAGAAGTATTGCGTACACTCGGCGGTACTATAGAAGACTATTTTGGTACTGGTAATGTAACTGCAGTGATTGAGAAAAGTGAAAAAAATCTTTGTAAGCATGTGGCAATTCAAACAGCGGCCAGCAGCGGTGCACATCTTACCAAATACTCTAACATTACTGAAGCGGCAAGTGGTCAAAAGAAGCTGATCGTGGATGAGGCTATTGTACCTCAGTACCCGGTGTTCGATCATTCTGTAACCTATGCTGCGCCGCGAAGTTTGACACTTGACGGTGCATTGGACGGTATCGCTCACTGCTACGAGTCATTGATCGGTGCTGTCGGCAAACCGCAATATGAACAGATAAAACAAATAGCTGAAAGTGGAATTGGATTAGTTGTCGAGAACCTGCCAAAGGTAATAGATGATCCGGAAAACCTGGATGCAAGGGATGCGCTGTGTCTGGCTACCGATATGGGTGCGTATGCAATCATGCTGGGAGGTACTAACGGTGGTCATTTGACAAGCTTTTCATTGGTAGATGTATTGAGCCATGGGAGAGCCTGCGCGATGATGAATCCATTTTATACTGTATTCTTTGCGCCGGCGATTGAGGATCCGCTTAGACTGGTCGGAAGAATCTATAAATCAGCCGGCTTTACAGAAGCGGACATAAGTAAGCTGAAAGGTCGAGAACTCGGAGAGGCAGTAGCTGAGGCGATGCTCGAGTTATCCCGGCGAGTTGGGTTTCCAACTAAGCTGTCGGATGTAGAAGGGTTCAGCAATGACCATATAGAACGTGCACTTCAGGCAGCAAAGAATCCGCAGTTGAAAATGAAGTTGCAGAATATGCCTATCCCCCTCAAGCCTGAGCTGATAGAGGAGTATATGCGTCCGATTTTAGAGTCGGCCCGTAATGGCGATATTGCAAAAATAAAGAACATGCGCTGAACCATAGAGATGGATAATACCCATGAAATATAGATTAGAGTATGGGAAAACGGGATTAGACTTCAATTTGTCAGATGATCTACATGTGGATATAGTCGAGTCTAAATGGGAGCCGGAGCTGGATGAGCCACTGAAAGCTGTGGCCGAGGCCCTGCGGTCTCCGATTGGAAGTAGATCGCTAGGTGAGAAAGTGCAGCCAGGAGCTCGGGTAGGGATTGTATTCAGTGATATTACACGGGCTACTCCCTACCATTTGATACTTCCCCCGTTGATAGATGTGATCGAGGAAAAGAATGCAGAAATTATTCTCTTTAATGCCACCGGAACTCACCGAGCAAATAGTGATGAAGAGTTAGAAAGTATTCTGGGAAAAGATATACCCCATCATTATCGAATCGTACAAAATGATTGCGGTGCCAAAGATAGTCACAGGGTTATAGGAACCACGAAAGGTGGAAATGAGGTCTCAATTCACCGTGAGTTCCTCGAATGTGATCTAAAGGTACTTACTGGATTCATTGAACCGCATTTTTTTGCCGGTTTTTCTGGGGGCGGCAAAGCGATAATGCCTGGGTTGGCACATCTCAAAACAATCCAGAAAAACCACGGTGCTCTAAATATCGACAATGAGAATGCTCGTTGGGGACAAACCGTAGGTAACCCGATATGGGAAGATATACTCTCAGCGGCCGAAATGGTGAAGAATACTTTCTTATTGAATGTCTCGATGAACCGGGATAAACAGATAACTGGAGTATTTGCCGGAGGGGTACGCCAGGCCCATGCCCAGGGCTGTGCACATGTAAAAGACCAGGCAATGGCAAAGGTACCGCATCTCTACGATATTGTAATAACGGGGAATTCAGGGTATCCACTTGATCTGAATATGTATCAGGCAGTAAAGGGGATGAGCGCTGCACAGCAAATAGTAAAGAAGGGCGGACATATTTTACTTGCCGCTGATTGCTGGGATGGAATTCCGTCGCATGGCTCTTATGGAGAACTTCTGCAAAGCGGTGAAACACCAGCACAGCTGCTCGACTATATACGTCATACAGAAGACCCTGTACAAGATATGTGGCAGGCACAGATTCACGCAAGAATCTGCAAGGATAACCAGGTTCACTTCTATAGCCAACATCTTACAAGCGAAGAAATAGAAAGTGCCTTCATGAAAGCTATGACCGATTTAGAGTCTGAAGTAGAACAAGTAGTT
>JAASTM010000436.1 GCA_021767325.1 Spirochaetales bacterium | reverse complement strand
CCGGGCAACTATAAGATTGAAACTTTATTATATTAATTCTTCTCCCCTTAATACGGATTGGTTTTTTTCCGGACCAAAATGGGGTATGTTTATAGTGACAGATTAGGCTTCGGCCGGTGTTATATTAAATGTGAAGTGGAAGGGATCCCATGGAAATCGACATAGCCGCGTATTACGAACAATACGGGCCGATGGTACTCAGACGCTGCAGGTTTCTGCTGAAGGACGAGGAGCGTGCGCTGGATGCCATGCAGGAGGTGTTCGTTAAGTTGTTGGAGAATCGACACCGGCTGGAGGGAACCTATCCGTCGAGCTTGTTATATCGCATAGCTACTAATGTCTGTCTGAATATGATCAGGTCGAGCGCGAGAAGCCGGACCGATTATAATCCGGACTTGGTGGAGGCGGCCGCCGGACACGATGATGTGGCCGGACGGGTGGAGGCAGCGGATTTTCTGGAGCGTGTGTTTGCAGCTGATGAATCCGGCAGCGGGACCGCGCGGGGCAGGAGCGCCGCCCCGGTTTCGACCCGGGAGATTGCGGTGATGTACTATCTCGACGCGATGACCTACGAGGAGGTGGCCCGCGAGACGGGCCTGTCGGTCTCCGGTATCCGCAAGCGGCTGAGAAACTTGAAACAGAAAGCGATACGACTCGAGGGGGTAGAAGACCATGCCTAAGCTGCCGGAATGGAAAATCGAACGCTATTTACTCGGCGAACTGCCGGATGAGGAGCTACAGCGGATAGACCGGCTGCGGGCCGAGGATGCGGAGCTTGCCGCCGAAATCGACCGCCTCCAAGCTTCGAACCAGGAGATTCTGACGAAATACCCCGCCGATGAGATGGCCGCGAAGATTCGCCAGCGGGCCGAGGCAAGCGGCGGGCGCAATTCCCAGCGGCCCGAGCGAGAAACCCGCCCTTTCTTCGCCCTTCCGCAGGTAGTGTTTCCGGCGGCCCTGGCTGCAGCACTGGCGCTTTTTATTCTGTTTTCGGGGCAATTCGCGTTTCTGGGCCTTCCCGGCGGGCCGGGAGGGGGCAACGGGACCGGAGGCAGCGGTACAGCGACAGCCGAGGGCGGTACAAGCGCTCTATCCGGCGGACCGGCGATCCAGGGGCTCGAAGGGGATACCGGTATCCGCCTGAAGGGGATGGAAACTGGGATTCAGGTGTTCCGTAACGCCGGGGAGGAAGTCGAGATGCTGGAGCCCGGTGCCCGGGTGGAAGAGGGCGACCTGCTGCAGCTGGGTTTTGTAGCCCCCGGGGCTGATTACGCAGTGCTGTTTTCAGTAGACGGACGTGGCGTAGTTACCCTCCACGCGCCCATTTCCGCCGGACACACGACCGAACTGGATGAGCAGGGCCGTGTGCTGGTCGAGGCATCCTACCGGCTCGATGATGCCCCTGATTTCGAACGGTTCTATTTGCTTACATCTACATCCGAACTGGACGCTGCTGCGGTTCTCGAGCAGGTGAGAAACTATATTCGCCGGCAGGGTCAATTTCCGAGCTCCGGCAGTCAGCTGAATTCCGATGAAGATTTAGCGGATATTTCCGAAGGACGAGTTCAATGGTACGTTTTCACTGTGAAAAAATAAGCACATCCGGCCGAAAAAACCTCGTAGGCAGCTGGGCCGGCTGCCTGGCCGCCTGCCGGGCCCCCATGCGGCGCATGCGGGCGACGCGACCGGCCCGAAATGTGAGCGGCCTTTTGCTCATCGGCCTGCTGATGGTTCAAATGATGTGGCCCGGACAGTCGTGGGCGGAGGCGAAAACGGGAGATGGGGAGTCCGGACAGGCTCCAGCCGGGATAAAACGCCTATGTATTCTGGTGGGCGCGAACGACGGCGGACCGGGCAGGGAGACCCTGCGATACGCCGTCTCCGACGCCCTGGCCTTACGCAGGGTTTTTACCACTATGGGCGGCATAGAAGCCCAGGATTGCCTGCTGCAAGTCAATCCAGACAAGGACGAGCTGCTGCAGGCGATGAAACAGATGGAATCGATGGCCGGGGCAGCGGCGGTTTCGAACGGACGGGTAGAGGTCATTTTTTATTATTCCGGACACTCGGATGTAGAGGGACTGCTGCTCGGGGGCGAACGGCTGGAGTATAAAACCCTGCGCAGCAGGTTCGACCGGATTCCCGCTGACGTACACATCGCCATTCTCGATTCCTGTTTCTCGGGGGCTTTCACCCGGCTAAAAGGCGGCCGCAAACAGGCGCCCTTTATGGCTGAAGCCGGTTACGACATGAAGGGCTATGCCTTCCTCTCCTCCAGCTCATCGGACGAAGCCTCGCAGGAATCCGACCGCCTGCGGGGCTCCTTCTTTACTCACTATGTAGTCGCCGGTCTGCGCGGGGCCGCCGACCACAACAATGACGAACGGGTCACCCTGAACGAGCTGTATCAGTTTGCCTATAGCGAAACCCTCTCCCGGACAGAAAAAACGTTCGCCGGTCCGCAGCATCCCAACTACAGCATTCAGATGAGCGGTACCGGAGATGTAGTGATCACCCAGGTGCGCAGCGGCGGAGCGGTTCTGGTGCTGCCGGAGTTTATTTCCGGACGCGTGTCGATCCGTGATTCACAGGCCAGACTGGTGGCGGAAATCCGTAAAGAGGGCGGACGCAACACCAATCTGGCCCTTGATCCGGAGAGCTATACGATTCTGTTCGAGGACACGCATGTGCTCAAACAGGCCCAGGTGGATCTGGGCTACGGTTCGGAAAAGCGGCTTTCTCAAAACGATTTCACGGTGGTGGAGTATGAGTACGGCCGTCTGCGAGGCGGGGCGGCGGGCGCAGCACTCGGTTCGCACGGAATAACAGGAGATGGAGGCTCCTCCGCCACCACCCAGGCCCAAATACCGCAGGCCGGCGGCGAATATCGGGTGGTTCCCTTTGGCTTCTACGCTGCTCCACTGAAAAATTACGAGGATAAGGTTGTGCACAAAACCGCCATCGGCCTGCTCGGCAGTTATACTACCGCACTCGACGGCATCAGTGCCGGACTCGGGGTCGGGGTGGTGGAAGAAAATGCAACCTGGCTGATGGCCAACGCACTCGGAAACTATGTCGGCGGGGATGCCGACGGCTTTCAGCTCACCTTTCTGCTCAACTATATCGAGGGCAACAGCGGGTATATTCAGCTTACCTCCCTGGGCAACTATGTACGCGGCGATTTCGAGGGAATCCAGAGTTCCGGAGTGGGGAATATTGTTGCCGGAGATTTCCAGGGGGTTCAAGGGGCCGGTGTGTTCAACTACGCCGGCGGCCATGCAGACGGCATCCAGGGATCGGT
>JAASTM010000018.1 GCA_021767325.1 Spirochaetales bacterium | reverse complement strand
CTCCGCGGGTAAGGATATCAATCATGTGCAATACGCAATGTTAATTTTGACAAAAGACAGTGGGTCTTATGCGGTCTATAAAGAGAATAGACTAATAAAGGAGGCTAAGGCCATGAAGAGAAACGGAAAACGCTTTTTAATAGGACTGATTCTGCTGTGTATGCTGGGTGCCGTACCCGCGTTTGCAGCCGGCGGACAGGAGAAAAACGCCGAAACGGAGGGGCCGGAAGAGGTCGAGTTGAAGGTTTTTATGAGCTTTCCTCGCTTTCAGGATCAGTTCGAGGCCTATTTCGAACAGTTTCGTCAGCAGCAGCTGGAAGAAAACAATATCGATGTGACCATAAAACTGGAAATGCCGAATGTGGAGCAGGCCGATCAGATCCTGAAAACCCGGCTGGCTTCGAACGACGCGCCGGACCTGTTCACCCTGCACGCCATCGCCGATATTCCCACTTTTTACGAAGCCGGTTACCTGTCGGATTTGTCGGATCAGCCCTTTGCGGATGATCTGTTCGACGGGGTGCGGAAGACCGTAACCTACGACTCCAAAGTGGTGGCGCTGCCTTTGGAGAGCCTGGCCTGGGGATACCTTTATAACAAGGAGATCTTTGCCGAGCACAACCTGCAGCCGCCCAGAACTATTGCTGAGATGGAAGAGGTAGTCGCGAAGCTCCAATCGGCCGGAGTACCGCCCTTTCTGCTGGCCTTTCAGGAATCCTGGATACCGCAGCTGATGATGGCCCTTTCCCTCGGCGGAGTGGTCAACTCGGAGTATCCGGGCTTCGTAGATGACATGAACAGCGGCAGTGCCTCCTACGCGGATGTAGACCAGGTGTTCGAAATAATCGACCTGATCATGGCCAATGGTACCGAGCGGCCCTTCGAGGTCGGCAGTGTGGCCGGTTCAACCGCCTTCGCAAACGGCGAAGCTGCCATGTGGGTACAGGGGCCCTGGATGGCCGAATCTATCCTGAAGGTAAACCCGGATATGGAGTTCGGTGTGGCACCGCTGCCGGTAAGTAACGACCCGGATGCGGCTATGATCAACCTGGCCACTTCCACCTCGGTGGCGGTATCACCGACCAGCGAGCACAAGGAAATGGCATATGAGCTGTTGAACTACCTCCTGGACGAGACCGACTCGCCGGCCCTGTTCGAGGAGTTGAAGTTCAATCCGGTAGCTGAATTCCACGATTACCAGGTCTTCCCCTGGGTAGAGGAGGCCATGCAGTACGTAGCGGATGGGCACGCCTATCTCGACCTCTCCCTGCCGGGAGCTGTGACCGATGAAACAGCCAAGCTGCTGCAGAGCTACTATTCCGACCAGGTCAACAAAGATCAGATCATCAAGACTCTCGACCGGACCTGGAACCGCTCACTGGCCGCTGCACAGTAAGGCCGCAACGAGAACCTAATTTCTATTGAAAGGAGCCCTGCGAACCAGGCCCCAGAACAGCCTGGCCGCAGGGCTTCGTATATTCAGTGTATGAGGTAAAGCAGCATGTTACAGATATACCGCACCAGCTCAAAGACAAGTGAGCGCATCGCGCACATCGGCCCCGTTTCGGATAGCACGGAAACCCCGCATTGTGAAATTACAATCGACCCTGCCGCCCGCTACCAGTCCATTCTGGGCTTCGGCGGCGCGGTCACCGAAGCGGCCGCCTATACCCTGAACCGGCTGCCCGAAGCGGCCCGCCGGCGTGTGCTGCAGGCCTACTATGCACCGGACCGGGGGAACCGCTATACCATGGGGCGGCTGCACATCAACTCCTGCGATTTCAGTCTGGAAAACTACACTTACGTGGACGAGTATGACACGCAGCTGCGGTCGTTCGATATCTCCCGAGAGGAGCGCTGGGTCATACCGACCGTGCAGGCGGCCGGGTCACTTGCCGGGCGCCCCCTGTTCCTGTTGGCTTCGCCCTGGAGTCCGCCGGCCTGGATGAAGAGCAACGGGCGGATGAACGGCGGGGGCAGTCTGCTGCCTGAGTTCCGCCAGACCTGGGCCGACTACTACCTGCGCTATGTGCAGGCCATGGCCGCCCGCGGCATACGGATCGATGCGATGACGGTGCAGAACGAACCGGCGGCCGAGCAGCTCTGGGACTCCTGCCTGTATTCCGCTGCGCAGGAGCGGGACTTCGTCCGCGACTATCTCGGACCGGCACTCCGAGGTGCTGTTACCGGGGCCGGGACACGGGCCGGGACCGGGGCCGGTTTTTCCGGTCTCAAGCTGCTGATCTGGGACCACAACCGCGATCTGGTCTTCGAGCGTGCCCGCACGGTGCTCTCCGACCAGGCGGCGGCCCGCTATGTATGGGGCGTGGGGCACCACTGGTATGAATCGGAGGAGTTCGAAAACCTGAGCCGGCTGCACCATGCATTCCCCGCACAGCACCTTGTCTTTACCGAAGGCTGCCAGGAGGGCGGCCCGCAGGTAGGCGAATGGTTTACCGGCGAGCGTTACGGACGCAATATCATCGGCGATATGCGCAATTGGGTGGAAGGCTGGATCGACTGGAACATTGTGCTGGATGAAAACGGTGGTCCAAACCATGTGGGCAACTACTGCGATGCCCCGGTCATTGCCGACACCGCCGCCGGGGAGGTTTACTTCAACAGCTCATACTGGTACATCGGCCATTTCAGCCGCTTCGTACCCCCCGGTTCGGTGCGGGTCGCTTCCAACGAAGCCGGTACAGACTCTGTCTCCGGTGCCGAGGCCGCAACTGCGGGGCTGCACCACATAGCCTTTCTCACTCCGGCCGGTGAAGTGGTGATCGTGATAATGAACGAATCGGAGCAGGACCGGCGGATCGCCCTCTCATTTTCGACAAAGGCAGCCGCGGCGAGCTGTGAGCTCCCGGCCCACAGCATAGTGACCATAATGTGAAAAGAATTGTGAAAATATGAATTTTAGCATACTATAATAGATATGATCAGCGTGCTAATTGTAGATGACCACGACCTTCTCCGCAGCGGACTGAAAACCCTGATCGAGATGGAAGCAGACATTACGGTAGTCGGTGAGGCCGGCAGTGCGAGTGAGGCAATGAGCATTTTGAGAAGTGGTCACGTCGATATCACGATTATGGACTTGGAGCTGCCCGATAAGAATGGGCTGGAGTTGCTGAAGGATATAAAAAACGAATCTATTGAAACTTCAGTCCTGGTGCTGAGTATGCATCCTGAGAGCCGCTGGGCAAAACGTCTTATTCAAAACGGAGCCGGCGGGTATCTGACTAAGGTCAATGCCTCTGAAAAAATCGTATCTGCAATTCGGGCTATTGCGCATGAGGGCCATTACATAACTCCCGAAGTGAGCGCCGTTCTCTTCGAAGAGGTGGCTGGTACTCAAAAGCCTGTGGTTCACGCCAGGCTCTCGGATAGGGAATATGAGGTTTTCATCCTTATCAGCAAAGGAACAACCATCCGGGATATTTCTGAACAGCTGGCATTAAGTGTAAATACTGTAAATACTTATAAAAGAAGGATCTATGAGAAAACTGGATTCAAAACCAGTGAGCAGATCATCAAATATGCCATGGAGCAGAAACTGGTTTAGTTAAAGCCCTCGCATTCTTTATTTAGGCGCGATGTAACGAAAATTGTGACAAAACAATCATTATAATTGTTACATACAAATTCATTCTATCCTCTTACAGTAGTTATCATGCGGTCAGAGAAAACTGCAACTGCGAGTTGCACATGAAAATCCTAATTGCGGATGATTCTCCTTTGATTAGATCCCACCTGAGCGAGTTGATAGCTGCATCCCGGGATGATATCGACCTCCACACCTCATCAGATTTACATTCCACAATTGAAAGCCTCGAGAATCATGCGTTTGAAGTGATTGTTCTCGATCTTCAGTTTCCCGACGGCAGCGGTTTCAGTGTGCTGGAGTATCTAAAAAGCCGGCGTCTCAAGCCGTTTGTGATGGTCTTAACCAATTTGATCAATGGGAGTATCCGCAGAAAGAGCTTGGCTTTAGGCGCCGACCTCTTTTTTGATAAAACCGAAGAATATGAGCTAGTCGTAGAAGAAATTGTACGGCACCACAATATTTTGCAATGAAGTGCAGGGGGTAAACAGATGTTAAAGAACTTAAAACTGGGAATGAAGATGGGATTGGGTTTCGGCCTGGTCATTCTCTTGGTAGTGATCGTAGGCGGACTGGCTGTATACAACATGCTGGACATTCAGGAGCATTCTGTATCCCTGGCAACCGAATATGTGCCCGAAGTTGATATTGCCAACAATATCGAGCGGAACTCACAGCAGGTAATGTACAACATGCGCGGGTACAGTCTGAAGTTCGACCAGAACTTCTATGATCAGGGACAGGAGTATATTGCCGAACTGAACTCGTACCTCGATCAGGCGGAACAACTGGCAAATGAGCACGAGAGCTTGGTTCGGCTTAGACAGGACATCAAGGTTGCTAAAGAGTCTGTTGCTGAATATGATCAACTTGCCGATGAGACTGCAGAAGTAATTACTGATATTGCAGCTCAGAGACAGATACTCGATCAGTCTGCGGCACTGTACATGCAGCAGGCCAACGATTTCCTCGATAGTCAGCGACGGTTTTTCGAACGGGATTTGGAGAACGATGTCAGCGATCAGGCCCTGTCCGAACGGATGGAGAAGGTGTACCTGTTGAATGATGCGATCGATTATGCGAACAATGCGCGCATTCTCGTCTTCAAAGCCCAGGCAGATTTTAATTACGATGAGTTCGATGCGGCTATTGCCCAGCTTGATAAGATTCCACCGCTTGCCAAGAGATTGAATGAAATAACCAGACTTCAGGCGAATATCGAGCAGCTGCAGACGATCGGTGAAACCCGTGGCAGGTACTATCAGGCACTGCTCCAGACCAAGGAAGACTTTCAGCGCCTGGAGGAGTTGAACGGTCTGCGGGATGATGCGGCCAACGAAGTGCTCGCTGCAGCCCAGAGTACCGCCAGCGCGGGTATCGAGCATACCAAGGAAATCGCTAACGATGCGGTAGACACAGTTTCGAACTCGGTAGTGGTTATCGGAGTAGGTCTTGTGACGGCGGTGATCCTGGCAATTATAATCGCGCTTTTCCTTACCTTAGCAATTGTAAGAGCTCTACAGAAGGGTGTGAACTTTGCGCAGGAGATCTCACTCGGAGACCTGCATACGAAACTGGATGTGTACCAGAAGGATGAAGTCGGAATTCTGGCGGACGCTCTGCGTGAGATGCAACGCTCGCTGCAGTATAAGGCGGAAAAAATAGAGCAGATCGCCCATAAGGATCTCTCCATAGAAATAGAAAAATCTTCCGAGAAGGACGGCCTCGGTGATTCTCTCATTCTCATGAAGGACTCGCTCAATGAACTGCTCGGCCAGGTCAACAGTGCGGTTGAGCAGGTGAACAGTGGTGCCGATCAGGTGTCCCAGGCCAGCCAAAATCTCAGCCAGGGGGCTACCGAGCAGGCCAGCAGTCTGGAAGAAATTACCAGCAGCACCAATGAGATCAACAGTCAGTCGAAGCAGAATGCAGAGAATGCAACCGAAGCCCACTCAATTGCCAAGCAGGCCACCGAAGATGCGGAGAACGGAAACCGGCAGATGAATCAGCTCTCTGAGATAATGGAGCGTATCAATGCATCATCGGATGAGATCAACAAAGTCGTGAAAGTGATAGATGACATTGCATTTCAGATCAATCTTCTGGCCTTGAACGCCAATGTTGAGGCCGCCCGGGCCGGAAAGTACGGCAAGGGCTTTGCCGTTGTGGCCGACGAGGTGCGTAATTTGGCAGTGAAGAGTGCAGACTCGGTAAAAGAGACCACCCAGATGGTCGATGAAACGGTCAGCAACATCAAGCAGGGAACAAACGCCGCCGAAGAGACCGCCAAGCAGCTCTCGTCAATAGTCGACGGTTCGGGTAAAGTGGCCAATTTTCTGGAAGAGATTGCCCAGGCCAGCCGCGAACAGGCCCAGGCGATCGAACAGATAACCGAGGGGCTTGATCAGATCGACCAGGCAACCCAGTCCAGCACCGCCAGTGCCGAGGAGAGTGCTTCGGCCTCAGAAGAGCTCGCCGGTCAGGCCCAGCAACTGCGCAGCATGGTAGCCCAGTTCAAGCTTGACAGCCGCTATTCAGGCGGTCAGCGCTTGCTTTCGCAGGGTAATCATCTGTCCAGGCTGAACTCGACAAAAAATGCGGGAAACCGCCAAAACAAGAACAGTTCCGAGAACCTACATAAAGGCAGTAACAACTGGGACAAGGAAACCGGAATAAAGCCTGTGGATCCGGCCGAACAGATTTCACTTGAAGATGACGATTTCGATCGATTCTAAGCAGATAAGAGTGGGGAGTTGAACATGAGCAAGATTAGAGACGAGCAAGAGGAACTCATGGAAGAGTCCGATGACGAGCTTCTGGAGAATAAGTACTTGATGTGCAAACTCGGAAATGAGATATATGGCATCGATATTCAGCATGTAACTGATATCATCGAGCTGCAGAAGATCACCGAGGTACCGGATATGCCTGACTACGTGAAAGGAGTGATCAACCTGAGAGGGCAGGTAATTCCGGTTATCGATCTGCGGCTGCGCTTTCGAATGGAGGCCCGTGAATACGACGACCGTACGGTTATTACCGTGGTCCAAATGAAAAACAACTCGATTGGCTTTATTATAGACACTGCCACCGAAGTGCAGGAAATTCCCGAAAAGGATATCGATCCTCCACCTAAGTTTCAGGGAGAAGAGGCAAAGCAAAAATTCATCCTTGGTCTGGGGAAAATGGGCTCGGAGGTTATCATTCTGCTGGATATAGAGAAGCTGGTCGGAGAAGCCGAGCTGGAGGCGATCAGCTCTGAGGTCCATAAGTAACTAAGCCTAAACGAGTAAAGGTCATGATGATATGCTGGCAGTAGTAATATTGAGTTTTCTAGGAATAATTGCCTCTGTAGCGGCATTCAGCGGGTCAGCAGCGGCAGAGTACCTGGTGGCCGGCTGTGCCGCAGCCGGCTTATCGGCATATCTTTTCCAACTGATTCAGCACAGGCGAAAAGCTGACCGCCGTTCCGATCTTACCGGTGAAGGCGATACGGAACATGACCAGGAAAGAGAAGAACTTGCAGGAGAGCTGCGGGCGTTAAAATCTGACCTTGCCAACAGTCAGGAGCGGTCCGAGCAACAGGCCCGAATGATCAGTGAACTGGGCGAAAAATGTGTATGCGTTTCCAAGGGCAGCGATATTACCCGCACGCTCACACAGATCGTTCAAGAAAAAACCGAAGAGAGCACCCTCGAGTTTACCCGGCGGGTGTACCGGGTGCTGGAAATAAGCGAAGAATTGAACCGGTCAATTCAGCAAGTCGTGGGTGCCCTTTCATCCGAGCAGAAAGGTAGCCTCGTTCAGGATATTCAACTACTAAAAGGCGAGCAAGAGAAAACAGAGACTCTTATTGATGATTTTATCGGTATCCGTGACGGGTACTCGGCAGAGGCAGAGAGAATCCAGGGTGATATGAATTCGATAGGTGAGTTTGTCGGGATTATTAACGACCTGGCAGACAGGACTAATGTACTGGCTATCAACGCCTCAATTGAAGCGGCACGGGCCGGACGGGCCGGTGATGGCTTTGCGGTGATCGGTACCGAAATACAGAAGCTCTCGCGGAATTCAAAAGAAGTTGCCGAACAGATTCACGCCAACATAGCAACTTCAGTTGTTTCGGTGAATGACTCGGTTTATAAGTACAATCAGAGAATCGGGGCTGCGGTGAATCGCCTCGAACAGAGCGGACAAAACTATGCGGCGCTGATACACAAGCTTAAACCGCAGATCAATGAGTTGCAGCAGATTATTGGGACCTCAAATGAACTCTCATCTCAGGTCCATGAGAATGTAGATGAAATAAGCGTTCAGCTCCAGTACCAGGATCGCATAAAGCAGATTTTAGACCACCTTGCTTGTATCCTGACCGAGATTGGGGCCGAAGCTCGCGAGTCGGGCCGTACGCACTCTCAGCTCAACGGTGTAGCCGAAGAGGAGCTGTATAATGAGCTGGTTCAGAGAGCAGCCTGTCATTTTTCATGTGATGAGGAGTACGCAGCCTTCGGCCTGCAGGACGATATCGGCCTGGATGCCGCGCGCACGGATACGACGGACACGAAGACGGAGGAGTGTGCCGGCAATGTAGAGTTGTTTTAATACGGAATGCGAATCTCGAATACCGTATGCGGCTCTTTCTGCAAAGTGATGGTACCTTCAATCTGTTCGACGAGTGCTGATATAAGTCTTAATCCAAGAGTGTCCGGATTGTCCAAACTCTTTTCAGCAGGAAACGCAGGGCCGTTATTCGACAGGGTAAGAACATATTCGCTGTGCGTCCGGCTGGGTTTCATTTCGAGGTGAAATACGCCTTTGTATGCACCACCAAAAGCGTGCTTGATAGCATTGGTAGCAATCTCGTTTATTATGAGGCCTAGCGGTATCGCCTGCTTGGTTTTGAGCGTGTCAACTTCAATTGTAGTTTCCACTTTGACAGTAGGAGTAGCTGAGGGAGTGAAAATTCGCTTTAAGAGGTCCTGAATATACTCCTTAAAATCGACCTCTGAAATATTATCGCTGCTACGCAGCTTTTCATGTGAGAGCTGGATTGCATGCAGCTGATTTCGGATATCGGACAAATCAATCTGTGCCTCCGCACTCTTCATATCAATCAGAGATGAAATCAGTTGCAGATTGTTCTTTACCCGGTGATTGAGTTCCTGCATAAGCGTGGTGTTTAGCTGAACTGATTTCTGCAGTTCGGTTTGAGTCTGCTTGAATGTGCTGATATCCTGGACCACTCCAGTCACCTTCCAGGGTGCCCCGTGTGCATCATGCTCCAACTGCGCAACCGAGACTATAGTTTTTCGCTGCTGGGTATCGTTAGTAATAATGTCGAATTCTATGTTGTACTCCTTTCCCTGCTCGATGAGGTCAATCAGCGCCTGATGAACCCGTTGCCGTTCTGGTATGCAGCTCTCTACTTCATCCGTGCTAAAGGTGTCGGAGTGCGGATCGAAGCCATAAATTCGCTTGGCCTCCTCCGACCCCCAGAACTCTGCGGTTTGCAGGTTATACTCCCAGTTACCTACTTTCCCCAGTCTCTGGCCTTTGCGATACCTCTCTAAATTGATTGTAAGCTGCTCTTCCGTTCTTCTCTGGTGGGTAATGTCGCGTGCTATCCCGAAGGTACCGACAATGTTGCCCTCTGCGTCGAGATTCGGTAAGCTGGTGAAATGACAGATTTTCCCGTTCCTGAATGTAAGTATGTTTTCAAGACTTTCACCTTGCAGTGTGCGCTTGTACACATCCAATAAAGATTCACGATCCTCCTCGATGAAGAGCGGAGCGAATGGCCGCCCGATGAGTTCGCTTATGGGAATGCCGGTTATTTTCTCTGCGGCCTTGTTTACATACAACACATTTCCATGGGTATCGGCCTCATACGCCAAGTCGGAAATTTTATCGAGAAAGCTTGCCTTTGCTTTCTGTAATGCTTCCTGGGACTTTTTCCAACTGGTAATATCATGGGCAATAGAGAGTAGCTTTTCCTTGCCCGAAACTTCTATGACTACACCGTTGTAAAGACAGTAGATGCTGTCGCCGTTTCGTTTGGTAAGTTTTAGTTCTAGATCTTCTATATATCCTTTTTCTACTATGGCTTGCTTAATAGTGTTTCGATCCTCTGCTGAAATAAACCCCAGCTCTATCGAAGTGACCCCTATTGTTTCATCCCGGCTGTATCCTGTGTGATTTATGAAGGCTTCATTGATATCTTCATATCGCCCGTCATCCACCCGGCTGATCGTCATGAGAACACCGCCGCTGTGAAAGGCTTTTGAG
The DNA here is from genome assembly GCA_021767325.1 of Spirochaetales bacterium. Next base: position 3,254 of record JAASTM010000018.1, on the reverse strand, counting down.
AACTTCTGCTCGTTCTCGATGATCTGTTCATCCTTTTCTCTCTGCTGGAGCAGCGACCACATTTTATCATATATATAGGTAATGGCATCGGCATCGGCCGCTTCATACGGCAGTTTTTTATTTGCGACTGCTCCAACGGCGACGACCCTTCCCTGATCGAACACCGGTATGCCGAGAAATCGTTCTATAGGTACATGCCCTTCCGGCGTGCCGTGTATGCTGGGTTTCTTCGAAGTACTGTAGTCATTGATGATCACCGGTTTTCGTTCCCGGATACAATCGCCCCAGAGTCCCGACTCGGCAATTGAAAAATGAATGGGCTGGTCGAGCACGGCACATTCCGACATTGCATGTGTTGACCACCTATGAATAGTCATAACCGATTCGCTCTCATCCAACAGGCCGGTAAATCCGTACTCGCTATCGGTAATTTTTAGGGAGGCCTGCAGTACGAAGTCCAGAAGATCCTTTTGCGGGAGCTCCATTTTCGCATATAAGTCGATTAGCTGCTTGTTGCGCTCGTCATCAATTCTCTTTCGTTCTTCATTTAGCTTGAGGGTGGCTTGTAGAATTTCTTTTTCCTCTTTCTGGCTCTGCTCGCGCTGTTTTATCTCCTGATACGCAGCATGCAGCCGGAAGGCCATCTTGATAGAAGCCAGTAATACCGTTTCTCCGGAATTTTTTACAATATATCCGTATGAGCTGATTCCCTCGGTTTTCTCTACTATCTCCGGTTCGGTATGCGATGAAAGGAAGACTATCGGTATGTCATGGGATTCAATAATTTTCTGGGCAGCCTCGGTTCCGTCCATACCCTCACCAAGGTCGATATCCATCAGTATGAGTGCTATTTCCCGGTCTCTTTCAACTATCTCTAATGCGGTTTCGGCTTTGTAGGCAGTGATCACCTCAAACCCATGCTGCTGAAGCATTTGTTCTTCAGACATAGCAATCAGAGCCTCATCTTCAACCAGCAGAAGCTTCGCGGCCATAGTATTCCTTTTTCATCTTAAAACTAGTACAGAGTATAGTGTGCGTATTTCACAATAGCAACGAATCTCATCAGTAATATCCGCTCCGCCTGAACTGGCTGTGCGGCCGGATTCGCGTTCATTGGAGCTCATCAGAGGTCGGAAACTGCAGCGTATACACGGGCTGAGGGGATTTCACAAGAGTGAGACTCCCGCCGAGCTGTGTACTTAGTATATCAATCAGTCGTAAGCCCAAGGTGTCGGTAGTATCTACATCTACCTCTTCAGGGAAGGGATTCCCGCTGTTTGAAAGCGTAAGCACACATTCACCGTTTTCTTCCTTCATACGTATCGAAAACACAGCTGGTTCATCCGGTTTGAATCCATGCTTCATCGCATTGGTTGCAATTTCATTTATAATGAGACCTAGAGGAATTGTCTTTTTTGTGGATATCTTGCCGATGTGTATATGAGCCTTTATCTCCACGGGCCGGTTGGAGAAAGAGAAAACTGTCTTTAAGAGCTCCTCTGCATACTCCCGGAAGTCAATCTGAGTGACAGTTGCAGTTTTATAGAGTTTCTCGTGAACAATTCGAATAGTATCTATCTGGTGCATTATATCGGAAAGATCTACCCGCTCTCCCAGACTGCCGCTTTTGAGCTTGATCAAGGAATTGATCATCATAAGGTTGTTCTTTACACGATGATTCAGCTCAGTCATAAGATAATCTTTTTCCTGCACCAAGTTCTCAAGTTTTTTTTCCAGGGCCTTTTGCGCAGTTATATCGCGGTTACTGACTCTAATACCCAGAAAATTCTCCTCCGTATCATATACCGGCTGACAGGAATGTCCGATCCATTTCACTGTTCCCGTTTTGGTGTGAATGCGGAACTCGATAGGAGGCCTGGGACGGTGCTCAGGTGCATGGATATGTTCGGAAAACACCGCTGTATCATCGCTATGAACCAATTCCAGGATATCCTGGTGATTTGTAACTGCACTGACTGGATAGCCGGTAATCTGTTCGAAGGAAGGAGAATTATATAGAAGTGTGCCCTGTGGGGAAACCCAATACTCCCAGTCGACCGTATAGTCGGCTACAATGCGAAAACGCCGTTCGCTCGCGTGCAGGCGCTTGGTTTTCTCATACACCTTCTTCTGCATGAAGTCGTTACGATGGTTCAGAAACCAGATGAATGTGAGTAACACAATGAGTACTGTACTCCCCAGGCCAAGGATAATAAGCTGATCACTTCTGCGATGCGCTGTAGTGGCGTGCTTATAAGACACTTGGAGCAACCACTCGGCATCTGCAAAGGATATCCTGCGTTGTTCGGATGCATCCTCCGCGTGTAAACTGTTGTAGAACGTATGACCTTCCGAGTCTGTGAGACTGTACACAAAGGGGCTTTTTTCAGTGTCGGGCCAGGCTGCGTCAATGACTGCCGGAGCATCCAGGACCGCAATTGCTATTCCAATCAATTCGCCGGAAATGAAAATTGGATTTCGCACAATCAGGCCGAGTCCGCCCTGTCGTAGTTCAAAAGGGGGCTGAACAGTCATCCGTTTTTCCTCGATTGACTTCTGTACGTACTGGGCCCTGACCGGGTCCTGCAGCAGGACCATCGGATCCCTAATAGTGACCTCGTTTCCTTTTGGGGGATATACGTACACCACCTGTGTGCTTTTATCGGCAAACTGGAGTGCTCTCAGGGCTGGGGTAGATTCTATCATACTCTGCGCGAACTTACTGAATTCATCCACCGTAGTATCCGGGTGCAGCTGGAACAGCGATTTGATGTAATGAGTAGCATTTATCCTACTTTGGAGTGTATTTTGGAGGCGTATCTGCACCAGATCAGCTCGATTGGAAAGCTCCTCCTCTCTTTGTTCCTGCCAGGTGTGAGTATAATAGTTATCTAACAGCGAAAGCAGAAGAAAGCCAATGATGGCTACAACTCCGATGTGTATATATTTCATACTTATTTCTCTTTCACACAGTATAGCATAGAACTTAGATTATATAGAGTAGGTTTTTGGCGAATTTGGAGTAATTTAATGCCTATAAGGGTGTTTTCAGCCCGCTACTGCAAAAAATCTCTACATCTCATTCACATTTCGTTCATATTTTTCCTCTACCTTCTTATCAGAAACTAAAACTGACCTGAAGGAGGGTTATATGAAACGAAGTATAGGTATGATTCTAATGGCAGCGATGATCGGACTGGTATCCGTTACCGCTGTGATGGCCGAGGGGGCACAGGAGCGGGCCGACGGTACTG
>JAASTM010000435.1 GCA_021767325.1 Spirochaetales bacterium | reverse complement strand
TACCCGATACCGAGGAGTCAATCGAGAGCCTCGAGCGCGGGTGGGAAGAAAAACTCGACAGTTTCGAAAAACAGGTCGAGGAACGGGACATGGAGATGGTGGAAGAGTTCGATTCCGAGGATGAACGCGGCGCACTGCTGATGACCTACTCCGGTAGCCTGATCAATCTGGGGCCGAAAGGTGATAACGGGCGCTTTGTGGCCTATCATAGCATCGGCATCAGAAACGATGTTCCCGAATCCGCGGAAACCGACAATACCGATCTGGCCGAGGACCTAGCTATCGACGAGGGCGCGGTATTCACCAACGGCCCGATCAAAAAGAGCTCACCCATTTTCAAGATTGCAGTCATCGTAGAAGAAATGGAAGAGGAAGAGCAGGAAGAGCTGCTGGCCGAAGTCACTCAAATGCTGACCGACGATTTTATCGAAGTAAATAAAACCATAATCCAGGAGTAGGATGAAGCAACTAATAGATATTGCTCGTCGTGAGGGCCTTCCCGACCGGGAGGCCTACACGGCGCTCATCCGAAGAGCAACCGAAGTACTGAAAACCGAAGATCCGCTTTACCGTCCGCGGGACGAACGGGACCGCCCGGGCGGCTTGATCCGTCTGAATGACCGCCCCACACTGATAGTACCGGATCTGCACGCCCGGCCCTGGTTCCTGCTGCACGTTCTGGCCCACCGGCCCGATCTGGCCAGCCGGGTCGAGCCGGAGGGTTCGGAGAGTGTGGCCGAGCGACCCACAGTCGGCGAGCTGCTGCAGCGCGGGGAGATTCAGCTGATCTGCGTTGGCGATGCATTCCATGGCGAATCCCGGGCGGCGCAGCGCTGGAAACAGGCCTTCAAGGAGTTCTCGACTAAATACCGCAAGCACGCGGCCATGGACGAGGAGATGCGCGAGAGCCTGGCTTTGATGGAGATCGTGATGCAGCTGAAGATCCTGCGGCCCGATTCGTTCCATTTTCTCAAAGGCAACCACGAGAATATTCTGAACGAAGAGGGACGCGGGAATCACCCCTTTCGGAAGTTTGCCTATGAAGGGGAAATGGTGAAAGAGTGGGTGCTGAAGTTCTACGGCGAGGAGTTCCTGAATGCGTTTGCAGAGATGGAGCACGAGTTTCCGCTTCTGGCGGTGGACGGGACTTTTATGGTATCTCACGCCGAGCCGCAGCGCTTTTTTACCCATGAAGAGGTAATCCGTTACCGGGAATATGACGATGTAGTGCTGGGACTCACCTGGACTCCCAACGACGGAGCCGAAGACGGCAGTGTAGAACAGATGATTTCGGAATACTGCAGTCACCCGGCCGAGGCCCGCTACTTCGGCGGACACCGCCCGGTGCAGGGTACCTTCAACCTGCGGGCCGGAGACAAGTATATTCAACTGCACAATCCCGGCACCTACAGTTTTGCACTGGTTGTGCCCGGACTCACACCGGATCCGCAGCAGGATATCGTAGAAGTGCCTTACGATGAGGAGGCGGTACTGAAAGCGGCGGAAAACTGGCAAGATATAGAGGATTCACATGGCTAAAACTCCCGACAGTATCGGAAAGTACAAAATACTGGAACTGATCGCCCAGGGAGGGATGGGTGCGGTGTACAAGGGCATCCACCCCACTCTCGAGCGGCCGGTCATCCTCAAAAAATTGACCTTGCGGGGGAACCCCGACTTTGTAGAGCGCTTCCGGCGGGAGGCGCGTCTGCTTATGGATTTTCGCAACGACAATATCGTCGACGTGTATGACCACTTCAAAGAGGGGCGCAGCCATTTTATCGTACTGGAATACATCGACGGCTTGTCGCTGGAGCAGCTGATCCGCCGCGAACGGTACCTGCCGAACGAGATGGCACTGTACATTCTGTATCAATCCTGCCTGGCCCTCAAATACGCCCACGACCGCGGGGTGGTCCACCGCGACATCAAGCCGGCCAACATCCTGCTCTCCAAGCGGGGCGAGGTTAAACTGGTGGATTTCGGGATTGCGACTTCGGCGGAGGATGCGGAGAGCGGGCTGACCCGCGAGGGGATGACCCTCGGATCGCCCGCCTACATGGCACCCGAGCAGTTCGAGAACACCCGCAATGTCGATCTGCGGGCCGACATCTACTCGATGGGTGTGATGCTCTACGAAACGGTCACCGGCAAAAAGCCGTTCCCCGGAGGATTTTCCGCCGATCTGGTTGCGGCTATTCAGAAGGGAAAATACCCGCCACCGAAAAAATACAACCCCAAGGTGAGCCGGTTGGTCCGGAAGATCATCAAAAAGAGTATTCATCCCAAGCGCAAGCGGCGCTTTCAGAACTTGGAAGAGATTCTGCGGCTGCTCGAAGGCTTTTTCAAACGCCGCCCCTTGGAGATCTACAAGGCACAGCTGCAGCAGGCGGTGGAAGGCAAAACAGTCGAGCCGTTGGAGCCGCGCCGCCGCTCACGGCTGAAAACCGCGATGATAGCGGTGCCGGCCCTGCTAGTAGTACTGGCGGCAGCCGGAGGGATTCTCTACAGTCTGGGCTATTACTATGAGTGGGTGAGTCCCGAGGAGTACGGTTCGCTGGCCTTCGAAGTGATTGTAGACGAGGGCTACAAACCGCCGGAAGATTACTACATACGCGGCTGGCTGTTCACCGATACCGGCAACAATGCCGAAGAGCTGGACCTGGCACCGCTGCGGTTCAGACTATTCGATGCTGCCGAAGGCGATGCATTGCACTTCCGCAGTCGGAAGCTGTATCTGCCGGAGGACGAATACCGGGTGAAGCTGCAGGTCGAAAATGCACTGTACTGGAAGAGCTTCTACCTCGAACCCCGCAGTGTACAGAAAGAGAACATCAATACTAAAAACGGCCGGCTGCTGGAGTTTCATTTCGGCGGGCTGCGTGCATTACCACTGCAGGTGGAGTTCTTTGTTCAGGACCGCACGACCTGGGAGAATATCACCGACCAAACCCGGATCGAAATCGAGATCGACGGCCGGCGCCTACCCTGGAGCCGTGAAATTGCCGAGAGTCTCAGAACCGGCGAGGTGTACAGGTTTCACTTCAATGCCCCTGGCTACGAAGGGAAAACCTTCAGTTTACTGATTCGTCCTGAACAGCACAAACTGGTATTGAACCCGCGGCTGATTCCCGCGGAAGAATAACGTACAGGAAAAAAAGGAGAAGTTGATGTCGACAGCACTCAGGCGATTAGTGATATCTCTTGTGGGCCTGCTGGCCGGCGTGGCCGCCTGGCCCCTCATGGAGCTGATACTCAGCTACCAGCATCTGTTTCCCAGCTATTTTTTGTTTAGTCTGGCCCAG
>JAASTM010000017.1 GCA_021767325.1 Spirochaetales bacterium | reverse complement strand
TTCGTGACTCTACTCTACTTTGTGATTGCGAGGTAAGGAATGGAAACACACTTACTCTTAAAAATAGTCTATGCAGCCTTTGCGCTGTTCGTAGTATTCAATTACGGCATCCTGCTCGGGTCGACGATGTACAGAATCAGGGCCCGGGTACAGGGACGGATCGGCATCCGCTGGTACCAGCCCTACCTGGATATCATTAAAAACAATGCCAAACGAACCTCAGTCAGCCATGGTGTGATGTTTTACCTGGGGCCCATCTTCCGGATTGCCGGCGGCATCGGGACCTTTCTCTTCATACCGGTGCTCTACGGGTCGGTAGTCTGGAGCAACTTCAGTTTCGCCGGCGATGTCCTGCTGGTGCTCTACTTTATCTTCTTCGGACAGTTAGGCATGGCCCTGGGTGCCGGAGAAGGCGGACACCCCTACAGCGCTATCGGCGTAAGCCGCGGCCTGGCCCAAATGACGGCCTTCGAAGTCCCCTTCACCCTGTCCATCATCGCCCTGGCGGTGCAGCACGACACCCTCTCGATCACCGAGATCGTGGCCGCCCAGCAGGGCGGTATCCTCAACTGGAGCCTCTTCACCAACCCGGCCGCTACAGTGGCCGCGATCATCGCATTCCTGGGCATGAGTATGGGCAACCCCTTCAGCGTAGTAACCGCGCCGCAGGAAATTCCCATCGGCCCGCCGGTCGAATATCACAGCAACTACCTCGGCCTGCTGCAAACCAACCGGGCTATCTTCAACTCGGCCAAACTGATTCTCTACATGAATCTGTTCTTCGGCGGCGCCACCAATCTGATTGTAATGATTATCAAGACATTTCTGATCTACATGATCACCGTCATTATCGGAGTAGCCTTCCCCCGCTTCCGGGTGGAGCAGTCGATCCGCTTCTTCCTGGTGGTTCCGACCATCATCGGCCTGATCGGGCTGTTAGTGGCACTCTGGTAAAGGAGACAGGAGCACATATATGAGCACGGAAAAAGACAAACAAGAAATACAGATGCAGGCCCCCCAGGATTCCATCCGCCAGGTGGTCGAGGCTATGGGAGCCACCCCAGACGGGTATCCCGGCCCGGCCGATGCAAACGATACCACCCTCTTCTGCGATGCCCGCCCCAAGGTCGAAAAGCCCTACCGCGGTATCATCGAGAAATTCCTCAACTGGGCCCGGGCCAACTCGCTCTGGGTACTCGGCTTCGGCACCGGCTGCGGGGCCATTGAGCTGCGACCGCTAATGACAAGCCGCTTCGACGCCAGCCGCTTCGGAGTGGCCGGCCGGCCGACTCCGCGACAGTCGTCGGTATTCATCATTGGCGGTTACGCCTCGGTAAAGACCCTCAAGCGTATCGTCCGCAGCTACGAGCAGATGCAGAACCCCAAGTTCGTTTTGGCTCTCGGCAGCTGCACCATCAACGGCGGCATGTACTGGGACAGTTACAACACCATTAACCGCCTCGACCAGTACATCCCGGTGGATGTCTACATCACTGGCTGCATGCCGCGCCCCGAGGCCATCCTGGCCGGCTTCGTCAAGCTGCAGGAACTAATCAAATCAGGCCGCGGAGAGAAAGCCAATGAGTATGCCGAGCACTTCGACTGGTACAAAGCCAACCAGAAGAAGGTCATCACCGATTGGGACATGCCGGATTACAACTGGTAGGCAAGGGAGGACAATTTGAGCACAAACTATCATTACGAATATGAGACTATAGAAGAACTGCTGGAGCTGGCAACCGGGCCCAACTCACCTGCCGGGCAGCCCGCTGGCACCAGCACAACCCAGCCCGCCGCCGGAGCGGCCGCCCATCCGGTGACCGTCGGCCGCAGCCAGGTACAGAGCAACAACCTGGCCTTCGTTACGGTCGCCCCCGAAGTAGCCCGCCACCTCATCATCGACCTTCGCGACCGCTTCGGTTTTGCCCACCTGGTATTCCTTACAGCGGTAGATTACATCGAGGAAGGCAAGTTCCTGCTGACCTACATGCTGCACAACTACGACAAGCACATAGACATCGGCGTGCAGGTGCCGATCGGCCGGGACGGGCAAGACGGGCAGAATCCAGCCCGCATGGAGTCCATCCACGATCTCTGGGCTCAGGCCGGTACCTACCAGCGCGAGATGAAGGAGATGTTCGGCATCGACTTCCCCGGCAGCCCGCGGGTGGACGAACCCTTTATCCTGGAAGGCTGGGACGATGTTCCCCCGATGCGGCGGGAGTTCGACACCAAGCAGTACTCCGAAACCACCTACTTCCCGCGCCCCGGCCGCTCGACCAACGACCCGGCCGATTACATGCGCCGGAAACTCTACCCCAAGGAGTAGACCATGCAGCAAGATACGCTCAAGAAAACAAATAAATCCGGTCCGATCATTCCGATCACCGACAACCACCTGGCCGGACGGCGGGTCGATCTCGCCTCGGGCAAGTACCTGAAGCTGTGGCAGGGCCCCCAGCACCCCGGCATCACCGGCAACATGTCCCTCGAACTCACCGTAAACGGTGACGAGGTTGTTGACCTGCGGACACACGTGGGTTACCTGCACCGCGGCTTCGAGAAACTGATGGAGCGGCGCACCTACATCCAAAACTTCCCCATCGTCTGCCGCATCTGCGTGCCGGAGCCGGACTTCAACGAGTACCTCTACGCCGCCACCGTCGAAGAGCTGGCCGGCATCCAGGTCCCCGAAAAGGCCGACTGGCTGCGGAACCTCACCCTGGAGATGGCCCGGCTGGCCAGCTTCCTGCAGTGGATCGGCGGACAGACCGGCGCCTTCGGCATGGGCACCATCGGCCAGTGGGGCATCACCCACCGCGACTACGTGCTCGACCTCTTCGAGGAGCTCTCCGGCGGACGCATCTATCACATGTTCATCATCCCCGGGGGAGTGCGCGGCGACCTGCCGCAGGGCTTCGACGAAAGAGCTCGCAAGGTGCTCGACAAGATCGAAAACCTGCTGGACGACATAGAGCGGACCATGTTCCACAACGCCGTGTTCAAGATGCGCGCGAAAGGCCTGGGGGTAGTGCCCCGGGAGATGATCGACGGCTACGGCATTACCGGCCCCAACGCCCGGGCCGCCGGAGTGGCCCGAGACGTGCGCAAGGACCAGCCATACCTGCTGTACGACCAGCTCGACTTCGAAGTGGTCACCGCCACGGGCTCCGACGCCTACGACCGCGCCTGGGTGCGCTTCCTCGAAATGCATCAGTCCATCTCGCTGATCCGCCAGATGCTCGACCGCATGCCGAAAGGCGGCGAAATCCACACCCAGCTGCCCAACCCGCTGCACTGGAAGATACCCGCCGGCCAGACCTACCGCCGGGCCGAGTGCACCCGCGGTGAGTACGGTTACTATCTGGCTTCCGACGGCAGCGGCTACCCGCGCCGGGTGTACGTACGCGGACCGAGCTACACCCACGCCGTCGCCCTGATGGAAAGCATGGCAATCGGCGCCAATATTGCCGACATAGCCGGCCTGATGGTCAGTTTTCACACCTATCCCCCCGAGATCGAGAGGTAAGCACATGAGTTTGAAGGATATACTATCGCCGTTGACCGTATGGCGCCGCACCGCCGAAAAACCCTACACCGTCATAGACCCCATTAAGGACCGCCCCGGGGCACCCCGCTACCGCGGCTTCCATAAAAACGATATGGAGGCCTGCATCGGCTGCGGCACCTGCGAGACCATCTGCCAGAACGCCGCCATCGACCTGGTGCCGGTGGAGGGCATCGAAACCACCGGCGCCGACAGCGGACTGCGCCCGCAGATCGACTACGGCCGCTGCTGCTGGTGCGCCCTCTGTGTGGACATCTGCACCACCAGCTCGCTGACCATGAGCAACGAATACATCTGGGTCGACACCGACCCCGAGGTCTTCCGCTTCGTCCCCGGCGCCGATGAAAAACCCTGGGACCAGAACGAACTCGGCTACCAGCGGGCCGAGGGCTACCAGCTGCTCAACCCCGAACGGATCGAAATGCCCGAGCTGGAACCGGAAACCCGCCTGACCTCCTTCATCGAGATGGTTCAGGGCTACTCCGCCGAAGAGGCCAAGCGCGAGGCCGACCGCTGTGTGGAGTGCGGCATCTGTGTAGCCACCTGCCCAGCCCACATGGACATCCCCGGCTACATCCGGGCCATCCGCGAAAACGACATCGACGGCGGCCTGGCCCTGATGTACCAGACCAACCCCTTCCCCGCCAGCTGCGGCCGCGTCTGCACCCACCGCTGCGAGGAGGTTTGCGCCATCAACCACACCGGCGACCCCATCGCCATCCGCTGGCTGAAGCGCTACATCGCCGACATGGCCGACCAGAGCGACTACCGGGCCATCGCCCAATCGGCCGAACCCGAGCGCGGCCAACATGTGGCCATTATCGGCGCTGGCCCCGGCGGACTCTCGGCCGCCTACTACCTGCGCCTGCTGGGCTACAAGGTAACCGTCTTCGAGGCCCTGCCCCATGGCGGCGGCATGCTGCGCTACGGCATCCCCGAGTACCGCCTGCCCTACGACCAGCTCGACAAGGACATCGAGTTCGTGCAGTCGCTGGGCGTAGAAATCAGGTACAACACCCGCGTGGACGGGCCGGACTCTGAAGCCGGCCCGGCCGACGGCCCGCACTCGGTCGGAGCCCCCGCACCAAGCTTCGAACAACTCTACCGGGACTATGATGCGGTCTTCTTCTCCACCGGTCTGCCCGACCCCTACACCCTGGGCGTCGAAGGCGAGGACCACCCGCGGGTCATCTCCGGCATCTCCATCCTGGAGGATGTGACCGCCGGCAAGACCCCGGACCTGCGCAAGAGCGTAGCCGTGGTCGGCGGGGGAAACGTGGCCATGGACGCCGCCCGCACCGCCCGCCGCATGGGCTGCGACGTCACTATCCTCTACCGCCGCCGCGAAGTCGACATGCCGGCCGACGAGGAAGAGATCATCGAAGCGAAAGAAGAAGGGGTCAAGTTCATCACCCAAGCCATCCCGGTTAGGGTCGAAGACAACCCCCAGGCCAAGGGCGAGCAAGCCGCATTCGTCTGGGGCGAAGCCCAAATGGTCGATCAGGGCGAAGGCCGCCGGCCCAAGCCGGTCCTGCAGGAGGACAAGATCCACACCGACATCTTCGACACCATTGTGCCCGCCATCGGTCAGGGCACCAGCCTCGACTTCATCCCCACGGAAATGGCCGAAAAAATCGGTATTATCAAATATAAAATCAAGGTCGGCCTGCACGGCGAAACCGGCGAGCCGAAGATCTTCGCCGGCGGCGACATTGCCAACCGCACCAAGGACGCCATCAGCGCCATCGCCGACGGCCACCGGGCCGCCAAAGGCATCGACCGCTATCTCCGCGAAACCCCGGCAGAAAAGGAGCAGGAATAATGGCAGATACCCAGTACAGTGAAATAATCGATTTCGCCATCAAGCGCGAAAAAGAAGCAGTCCAGTTCTACACCGAACTCGAGCACATCGCCCAGTTCGCCTCGCAGAAAGAGCTGCTGTCCGAAATCAAAGGCATGGAGCAGGGGCACGTCAAAATCCTCGAAAACCTGAAAACCAAGTCCCCGGAAGCCATCCGCGTCGAATCGGTACCCAACTTCTTGCCCTCCACCTACCTGGTCGAAGCCCAACCGGCCCGCGACATGAGCTACCAGGACATCCTCATCATCGCCATGAAGCGCGAGGACCGCTCCCACACCCTCTATGAGGAGCTCATCGCCCAAACCGAAGTCCCCGAACTCAAAAAAACCTTCCAGATGCTGGCCGGCGAGGAGAGCAAACACAAACGCTTCTTCGAAGACCTCTACGACAAATACGTCCAACCGGACAACTAGCTCGGCCCACCACACCACCACCGGTTCGGAGCCCACAAGCTTCGAACCGCTTTTTTTTGGGCAGGGAATAAATATAAAAAATTTCAATCCCTTAGACGTGTGGGCCGTGGCTCCGGCCCGGGCCAGCGCACCCACCGCACCGGAGGACCCTCGGGCCGCCGCCAAACCTTCCGCAACCTGCGTTTTTAATACAAAAAATGCAGGTTAACCTACGTTTTTATTGCGATTAATGAAAGAGAGCAGTACACTATAGATATGCAGCTCATTCGACGTCATCTTCAATCGCGCGTGGAAGAATGGCTATTCAAAGGAAAAATAATCTCTATCTTCGGGGCCCGGCAGGTCGGGAAAACCACCATGGTCCAGCAGATATTGGGAGCGCATAGTGATTCCTCGGCTTACTACAACTGTGACATCCCTTCTGTTGCAGATTACTTCAAGACTCCTGAACCCGCACTGCTGAAGCGGCTGATTGGTAACACCGAGCTCATTGTCATTGACGAAGCACAAAGAGTTCCGAATATTGGGATGACACTGAAAGTTCTACACGACGCATTGCCGCATCTACAGGTCATAGCTACCGGTTCGAGCAGTTTTCTCTTGGGAAATGCAGTCAATGAAGCGCTTACCGGAAGAGGCATTGAGTTTCTCCTGTATCCTTTTTCGCTCAAAGAACTCGAGCAAGTCTATAAACCCAATGAGATCGATGCCCAACTAGCCTATTTCATGCGTTACGGACTCTACCCAGAAATAGTAGATAAAGCGGAGAATGAGGCCAGACTGTTAATAGAAAACCTCTCCTCCAAGTATCTCTATAAGGACATCCTTGAACTCGAGAACCTGAAGAAGCCGGAACTCCTCACCAACCTGCTGCAGTTGTTGGCACTCCAACTCGGCTCTGAGGTATCCAGAAACGAAATAGCCAATAAATTGAATACCAGTCGTGAAACGATCGAAAGATATATGGATCTACTGGAAAAGTGCTTTGTTATTTACCGGCTCAAACCACTTTCGAGGAACCTGCGTAAGGAAATTGCCAGAAAGGAGAAAATATACTTCTACGATTTGGGTGTCAGAAATGCAATTCTCAACGCTTTCCAGGATATACCGCTACGAAATGATGTGGGAGCTCTGTTTGAAAACCTCATGATTATCGAACGGCAGAAATACCTCGAAAACTCTGGTGAGAAACCTAACAGCTGGTTCTGGCGCACCCACGATCAGAAAGAAATAGATTACATTGAAGAGAAGAACACTACCTTTACTGCCTTCGAGTTCAAATGGACCAATGGAAAAATCTCCAAATCGACACAGAATAGTTTTCTCGCCAACTACCCGAAGACCAGTTTCAGACTTATTACCAGATCCGATTATTATCAAATATTCTCTTAACTACCCAGCCTGAAGAAGTTCGCCTTGAGGCCTACCGTCAGGTGAATATTCCCGCTGCTGTCGAAAATGAGCCCCTCCACCTTGGGCAGCTTTTCCAGGAAGGCCAGGCCGGTCTCCAGCCCCATTACGAAGACCGCAGTGGCAAAGGCGTCGGCATCGGTGGCGCTGGCGCTGATCACCGTTACCCCCAGCACTTCGGTCTCCGCCGGCCAGCCGGTGGTGGGATCCAGGATGTGGTGGTAACGCCGGCCGTTGTAGTCGAAGTAGTGTTCGTAACCTCCTGAGCTGACCACCGCCGCATCGCGCACCTTTACGTAGCCGGCCAGAGCGCTCTGCCCCACATCGGGATACCGGATACCGACCCGCCAGGGGGAGCCGTCCCGGCGGCCTCCGACGGCCATCACATTTCCACCCAGATTGATCAGGCCACTGGTCACACCGTGGCGGCGGTAGATCTCCTCGGCCCGGTCGGCGGCAAAACCCTTGCCGATGCCGCCCAGGTCGATCCGCTGGCCCTTGCGCGGCAGATAGGCATGGCCCTGCTCATCCAGCTCGAGGGAATTCCAGTCCACCAGCGCCAGCTGCTGGGCAACCGACTCACTATCCGGCGGCACCCCTTCCAGAGTAGCTTTTCGCCAGAGCTCGGTCAGGGGAGCAGCGGTGATATCGAAGCGTCCGCCGCATTTCCCGCACAGCGCCTTGGCCCGCTGCAATATCCGCAGAGTATCGGGATGCACCTTCACCGGCCGGTCTCCCGCCGATTTCCCGATCCGGTTTATCTCGCTTCCGGCCCGGAACACGCTCCAGAGCTTCTCCAGGCGGTCGATTTCGCGGGTCGCCCTGGCGGCTATCCGCCGGCTGCGCAGAGGGCCGCGGCCGTAGATCCTCTGATCTACGACCGTGCCCATCAGCAGATCACTGCGCTCCACTCTACTTCCTCGGCGCGCTCTTCAGGGCAGTCTCAACCGCTTTCTGAAAGGCCCTGGTGTTGATTGAAGCGCCGGATACAGTGTCAATCTGCACAGACTGGGCTTCAACAATCTTCTGAGCTGCCTTCGAGGTAAAATCCCCGTCATCCGGTTTTTCGGTCACCTCAACATCGGCAATCCGGCCGCCTTTTACCGTCACCTTCACCCCGTAGTTCCAGCGGGTTTTCTTATAGCTGCCTTCATACACCCCGTCCTGAATCTGCGCCAGTTCCGGGGCCTCGATACTAAGATTTCTGATCTCCTTCATACCCCGGGTTAAGGCAAACAATCCCAGCAGTACAAGCACGACCAGCACCGCTACGATAATGAGTACAATTCTCATTTTTTCCTCCGCGTTATTTTATGTATATATATTAGTACAACACACTTCTGCAGAAAATGTGTCACTTTTTTTCAAAAAATTCTCTGCGGGTGTATAATATACACAGGGCAGAGCGATGAAAAACAGAATAACGGCGCTCGTGCTCCTGTGCATTCTCACCATCAGTGTATCGGCAAGTCCGGGCATCGAGCTCTACAACCAGGGGCGTCTGTACGAAGCCGAGGAAACATTGGAACACGCCGTGCAAGCCGGGCTGGCCAGCGTCGACGAGATGGCTGTGCTGGGCATGCTATACACCCGTCTGAACAAGTATGAGCAGGCCCGGCAGATACTCACCGAGGCCCGCCACCTTGCACCGGACCAAGCGCTGGTGCTTAAGGCGTTGGCGATGCTCGAGATGACAATCGGCAACTATGATGCCGCCTACCGCTGGCTCGATCTTGCTGAAAGCGGAAGGGAGAGCAGCAGTCAAAGTATGCAGCCCCTGGTGGCCTCTCTCATCAACCGCTCGGTCAGTCTTTACCATCAGGGACAGCTGCAGCAGGCGGCTACCGCCTTAGAGGAAGCCCTCGACCTGGAGTCGCGTAATGTAAGAACTATCGCCATGCTTATCCAGCTGTATCGCGAGTTGGACCGCCCCAATCAACTGATTCCGCTGTACAAAACCCTGGTCGAACTCCAACCAGAGAATGCCCAGGCGTATGCGGAATTGGGCGACCTTCTGAATGATTCCGGCCGGCCCGCCGAGGCGGAAGCGGCCTTTCTACAGGCCGAGCACTACAACACCGAGGAGCCGTATCCCTACTACTTTCTGGCCCGCAGTGCTGTCGCCCGTCAACACCGGGCGGCCGATCAGCGCGTCCGCATCCACCTTGCCATCGGCAAAGCGGTGCGTAAAATCGCCATGCTGCGGGTGCAGGCCGCCGGAACCTTTCAACAGCAGCAGGGCCAACTGAGTGAAGAGGAACTCGAGAAGCTGCAGGAGCTCACGGGCCGCACCGAACGGCCGAAGCAGATCCTGCAGGCTTCACTGGCCCTGTTGAAGGGTTCTTTTACGCTACCTCTGGAGTATGAACAGGACCTGCGCAGGCTTATCGAATGGTATCCCCACAGCCTGGAGCTGCGTTGCGCCCTCGGCCGGCTCTTGGAGGAGCAGCGCCGGCCGGAGGAGGCCCGCCAACACTGGCGCGCACTTCTCGCCGACTTTCCAACCGCAATGGAAGCACATACCGGACTGGCCCGCAGCCTGCAGGCCCTGGGCCGGCAGGAGGAGGCCCGGATCGCATACCTACGGGCCAGGGACCTCGAACCGGAAAATCCCGAGATATACCACGCCCTGCAGCAGCTCTTTACCTCAGCCGGGCTCGCGAACGAGCTCCTGCAGCTCTATAGGGATATTTACAACCGAGAACGGACCAACACAGCGCTTATCTACGCCCGGGCCGAATTAGAGGCACAACTGGGCCTCACAGAGCAGGCGGCGACCCACCGTCGACGGGCCGCCGAACTCGAACACCGCCAGAACGAAGAGTAGCAACAGGATTTTAACCAGTACTCAAAAACTATAGACCAGATTCAAACTCAGAACCCAATACAGCTTGCTTTCATTGCTCTCCTCATAGCTGCTCAGAGTAAAATCGCTGTCCAGAGCATAGCCACCCTGCAGGGGTACCTGAATGCCGGAATTAAAATCATGGCGGAGCCCGCGATAGCCGTGGGCCAGCACATAATCGGCAGTCATAGAAAAGGGGGCGGTCTTTCCGGCCACGGATATTCCGGCGGAATAGTGAAAATAGTTGCCCGCTTCCGCGCCAATAGAAGTGCGATTGATCCACTCCCACTCGAAACCGACCCTGCCCTTGAGTTCGCTGCCCAGCGGAAATGCGAGCCTCGTCAGCGCCGAAGAGAGTACATCATCCCCACTCGATCCGCTGCTCAGGTCGAGGGTTTCGGACAGATCCACGGTATACTGCACGTAGTTGATCAACGGCTTCACGGTTAAGGCTGCGAGGTACTGCTGCTCCCGGAGCGGTTCCGCTCCATCCTCACGGATGTTGCTCAGGGTAGCCGATCCCCGGTATGTGAGCCCCGGATCCGGGGTATGACTGAACTCCGTACCCAGCTCATGGTTCCAGCTGTCCCCGGCCTCCTCGCTCACATACCCTCCCTGGTATTCTCCATCCAAACTCATGCGCTCGGCAGGCAGCAGCGCGGCCTGCAATTGCCAGTCATAGGTATCCTTTACCCGGCTGCCGCCTTCGGTACGGATAAAGGTAGAGGCGCTCCTCCCGGACAGCTCCCGGACAATCTCCTCACCCCACCAGCCCAAGAGCAGCACTAGATCATGGCTGGCGTTTCCTCCGACGGCTTTGGTAAAGTCATATGAGGGTCCGGCAAAAAAGCCCTGCCGGGGCAGATAATCTGCTCCTACCCCGCCTTTCCAGGAGTTCTGGTACGCCTCGTATACAGCCCCTTCACCGCTGCTCCAGGCATCCACCCGGGAGACCCGCAGATTTGCTTCGAGATCCTCCTGCGGCAGCCAGCTCAGCCCGGTGCCCGACTCCAGACTGGTAGAACGCAATTCGCTGGTCTGGGTTTCGCTGCGGTTATAAATAGGCTTTAGATTGAGCAGCAAGGCCAGTTGTTCCCCCATCGGGAAAGTAGCGGTAATATTTCCGGCTGTCCCCAGACTCTCACTGCGGTCCTCCCGGTCATCCTCGTACTCCAGATCGCCCCGCACATCCAGACCGACATTCCCTACAGTTCCGACTGACTTGAATGCCAGCTCGTCGCTGCGACTCGACTCCGTTTCTACACTCAGTTCCTCTCGGTTCACCCAGACCGATCGATACTCAAGGCTCATCGGCAGTGTTTCTATCAGCCCGGATGAAACCGACAGCCCGAAGCGGGCGTCCGCGTCCGTGGAATCGATGTCGGCGGCCTCATTCAGTGTCTGACTGAATCCGCCGGAGGTCTCGAACTGCAGGCGTTCGAACTCCAGCGCCAGAGTTCCGTCATAGCGCTGGTCCTCCTTGACCGCTGACTGCAGCCGCACCACGGTCGCATCCAAGGAGAGAATCGCATCCCCGCCCAGCGGTTGGACCAGACTGATCAGGGAGTCGGAGCTCAGGTTGTAAAGGGCATCTCCCGCTTTATCCTGTCCTCCCTGGCCCCCCACAGAGATCCGGCCGCTCAGGTCGGCCTGCCCCGTTTCCCGGGCTTGGGCCGGGTCTGAATAGGGCTTGCTCCAGGTGGCTTGGCCCGGCTCGTCGTCGGAAGGCGGCGGTTGGCGGATGATCTGCACCTGTCCTGAAAGTATAGCCGGCGCCAGCGCAAGGAAACCGATTACACATATACTCCTCAGCAGCCGTTTCGGTTTCATTCCACCTGCACCTCCTGCCGTCGGCCTTCATTGCCGGAGGTATCCACCGCACTTACCGCATAGACATAGCCCGCCTGCCCACTACGGTCGAGGAAGTTCGGCCGGCCATCCACCTGGCCGATCAGGCGTGAGGGCTTTCCGCCGGGATACTGGGACCGGTAGACTTTGTAGAGTTTTACATCACTATCCGGCGAAGGCGCCCATTGCAGCCGGACCCCTCTGCGCCCCGCTTCGGCTTTGAGCTCCTCCGGAGGGGACGGCGGATTTATATCAGTCGGAACCACCTCGACTGTTTTACTCGGTGGGCTCTCGTTTCCGCTCGAATCAAGGGTAGTAACATAGTACAGATACGTTGTACCCCGCGCGGCTCCGCTGTCGATCCAGTTCAGGGCGGTAGCCTCCACATCCGCGACGGTCTCGAACTTATTACGCTCGCTGCGGTACACCCGATATCCGGCCAGATCAAAGCAGAGCACCGGCTGCCAGGACAGCCGTACGAGCCCCTCCCTGGTCGGCCGCACTGCAAAACCGGATGGAGTTTCGGGGGGCACATTATCGGGGACCTCCACTTCCAGTACCACCTGCGGGCCTTCATTGTAGGAGGCATCCACCGCCGATACCGCATACACCAGAGACTTACCGGGCTCGAGCCCGCGCTCGACATAGCCGCTGTCGGTAAAACTCGTCCCCTCGTCCGTGGTCAGCGGGGCAGCGGTAATCCGCATCAAGCGGTTTTCATCGGCTCCGCTGTACACGTAATAGCCGTATAAGTCCTCGTCATCCGGTCCCCTCCACGAGAGCTCTACCCGGCGGGACTCTTCATCCACCTCCGCTGCCAGCCTGCTCACCGGTCCCGGCGGATCTGTATCCTCCGCCAACAGCGGCGCCGGTCCTGAAATCATACTTTCGTTCCCCTTTTCGTCCACCGCATTCACCCGGTAATACACCGGTACGCCGCGCGGGGCTTCCTCATCCACAAAGCGAGGCGACTGGTAGGGTATCGGCTCCGCGTTCAGCCGTTGGAGCTCCGCTTCCTCTTCAACCGAAAAGCTGCGAAACACATTGTAGTGGCTCACATCCAATTCCGGCGACATCTTCCATATCAGCAGTACATCATCCCCGCGGTCCCGGGCCTTCAATCCCACCGGCACCAGCGGGGCAGTAGTATCTTCAATAGAAACAGGGCCGCTTTCGGCCGGCTCACTGATCACTCCGATAATATCCTGCGAGACCACTGCATACGTATAGGTTTCGCCTAA
>JAASTM010000434.1 GCA_021767325.1 Spirochaetales bacterium | reverse complement strand
TGTATACGTTGTCGTCCTGTGCGTCTACGATTTCTTTCAGGTTTGCTTCGCTGATTTTGTAGTTTTTGTACATGGTGTCGGCTACGTCAGCCAGGCCCTGGTAGTAGCTTTCGATGGTGCTGCGGATAATCGG
This sequence comes from Spirochaetales bacterium, assembly GCA_021767325.1. The sequence goes on along the minus strand of JAASTM010000434.1, from coordinate 3,200 downwards.
ATCGATTTCGATGCCGCTCTTGCCGTCGAAGCTGCTGGAATCGGTGGTGATGACGTCCTCAACGCCTTCGACCTTGCTGATACCGAAGTTGTAGCCTAGGTTAACCGAACGGGCCGGGATGCCGGCGAAGTTCAGCATGGCAACGGTCTGGCCGGCGGTCTGGCCGGAGTAGCAGTATACCATGACCGGTGTGTCGGCGGGCAGGAAGTCGAGGCCCTTGGCGAAATCGGGTCCCCAGGGAAGGTTTACGGCACCTTCTACGTGGCCTTTATCGTAATCTGCTGCCTGGCGGATGTCGAGAATCAGCATGTCGTCGCCGGCGCGAACCATGTCGACGAAATCCTGCTGACCGATCTTGTAGATGTGGTCAGGCATGTTGGCAAAGTAGGAGTTTACAGTCTCCTGCAGAACTTCGGCCTTTGAAGCGGTTGCTTCGGTTTGTCCGGCGGACTCTTGCTGACCTTCGGCCATCAGGGCGAAGGGTGCCACCAGCAGTGCAATAAGCAGTAATGCGCTTACAACAGTTTTCTTCATATCAATATTACCTCCGTGGTATATTTAAGCGGCCCGACGGGCCGCATTGTGCACTTGTTTTTTTCCGACCGGCGGGTCCGGTTTCCTGGGCCGCAGCTTTTACGCTTTGGCCGCCGGTTCCGCCGGGCGGTGTAGTACAGCCGTTGCTTAGGAGCCGTCCTGCATAGTCGGAACCGGCATGGTCGGCTGCTCGGGGGTGTACACCGGCAAGCTCGGCTTGCTGGACCACTCTACCCAGGCACCGTCGTAGAGCTTCAGGTTGCGGTATCCGGCATTGTACAGCGCCAGCTGGGTCTGAGCACCGCGAATCGAGGTTTTGCAGAATAGAATGACCGTATCTTCCGGCTTTATCTCGTTTTCGAGGTAGAGGATTCGGATTTGATCGACCGGTTTATAGGTATCGTCCTTGAAATTGTTGTTGGTAAAGTTGATGTGCACCGATCCGGGGATGGTTCCCTCGCGGTACTCTTCGATAGTGCGGGTATCGATGATACAGGTATCCTCGGCAGGTTCGTTCACCTCAGCCTTTACATCCTCTAGAGTTGCCATCATGGAAGAGTCGAAGTCCTTAGCGGTATAGGTAACTGCTGCGGGGTTTACCCGGTCGTTTCCGACCGCTACACCAGCGCCTTTCAGTGCGCTCAGCCCGCCGCTGACAACCTTGATCTTGTCGACCGGATGTCCGTAGGCTTTCATGGTCCACCACAGACGGGCGGAGTCCATGTTCTTATTAGTATCGTATATGACAACGGTGGTATCGTTGGATATTCCGTTGCTTCCAAGCACCGCTTCAATCTGAGCTTTGGTTCCGACCAAATTGGGGTACGGCTCGCTGACTACAATGTCGGCCCGGCTGATGTTTACAGCCCCTTCTACATGCTCCATCTGATAGAAGTTCGCCTTCTGGGTATCAACCACCACTACTCCGGACTGACCGATGAGCTCGACAGCCTCATCTGCATCAATGATTGAGTTTCCGCTCTCGGCAAAATCTGGGCCACAGGCACTGAGCAGGAGTACTACCGACACAGCCAGCAGCACATTCACCAAGTTGCGCAGCACTTTCATTCTTCACCTCCGTAAAAATTCCATATAAGACAATAATTATGCCTTAAATTTTCTATTTAATCTTTTCTTTTTATAGCAAACATTATATACATAAAATTGATGAATTTACAGAGGAAATTTCACTTTTTTAGTAAAAAAAATTCATTTTTTATCTACTTCATCATTAATATACTACTGCTGTCACAATTTCCGTTTGTCCATAGCGACGAAAGCTGGCTGAGCGGTTTAACACGGGAGATTTTTGCGATAGGAGCTGTCCCTGAGCTTGTAGAGGCAGCCCCAGGGACAGATGCAGCGGCCGGGTCGGCAGCAGTGCCCATGTCCGGCGCGGCTGGAGAGACCTCGGCTGCCGTCGATCCCGCGCCCGGCCAGGCGCCGGGGGCCGCAGCTTCAAGCGGGGCCGGTTCCAATGAAGCCAGGTCAGCCGGCAGCATCGACCTGACCGCCACCGAGCCCTTCTTCGACCTCCTGCCCCGCTTTCCGCATTTTATTAAGATGCTGTTTCACGCTCTGCAGGCGCCCTTCATCATGGTGTTCGGCTACGGCCCCTTTGCGGTGCGGCTGCTTTCTCTGGCGGCCGGCTGTCTGGCGCTGTGGTTCTTCTATCGGGCCGTGGGGGCGGCAACCGGGAGTGTGGTGATGCGGATCCCGGTGCTGAACGGCAAGCCGGGCCAGGCGCCTCCATCGAGCGGATCTTTGCCCGCACAGCGCGTGTCCGCTCGGTCTTTATCCGGCCAGCCATCAATAAGCTTCGTGACAGCAGCCCTGTTGGCTCTGGATATCCAGTTTATCTACGCATCCCATTTCGGACGGCAGGAGATTCTGCTGGTGGCGGCGCTGACCGCGGCACTGTGGGTGTATTTTCGTGATCCACTGAACCCTGCGCAGCGCGGCCGCCGGGCTGCACTCGAGCCGGCCGGCGGGATGCCCCGTGGGAGGACCCGCGGCAACGGCCACCGCGCCGCCGCCATGATCATCGGCCTGAGCATTGGAATCCATCCCAACAGTTTCCTGATCTCGCTGCCAATCGGGGCCTTCCTGCTGGTGGAGCTTATGACCGCCGGTTCCCGGAGCGAACTCAGCGGCGCGCTGCGGCGCGGACTCGAATATGCGCTTATTCTGGCGGCCTGGGCGGCGCTGTATATCGGCCTTAGCTACCTGCTCGACCCGCAATTTTTATACCACTACCGCAGTTTCGGCGACCGGGTGGGCGTAGTCGAACCGCTGTATATCAAAGCCTTCCGCTTTCCCGATTTCTACCAGAAGCTGTATTACCAGATCAGCGGTACCTATTACACCCCGGCGATAAAGCTGCAGTTCTACCTGTTCGGAGCGGCTCTGGCGGCAGCGCCGCTTGCAGCATTTTTGGGCCGCGGCAAGCAGGGTCGCAGCCGTATGATTCTACAGCTGCTGGCCGCCCTCTTGCTGCTGAACATCGGAACCCTAGTGCTGGGCAAATACAGCCAGCCGAGCATCATTCTGCATTTTCCGCTGTACTACCTGCTGATCGGCCTGGAATTGGGGGTGTTGGCCGGATACTTAGAGCGGCGCGGGCACTCAGAACAGGTAGAACAAAAGGCAAATGCGCACACTACCTC
>JAASTM010000016.1 GCA_021767325.1 Spirochaetales bacterium | reverse complement strand
CCCGGTTTGGATGCGTATTTAATCGGCAACTTCAATGATGTATCCTACAAAGTGAAAGGGCTCAAATTCATGTTCAAAATAATCCAGAAGCTGTACAAATCGTAATGCACAGCAGCGATATTCGCATCAAAGTGGCTGGAAAAGAGGATCAAGAGTTCCTGTATGAGATGCTGTATCAATCAATCTATCAGCCGCCGGGCTCACCGCAACCCGATCGGGATATTGTTCTCCTTCCCGAAATCTCTAAATATGTGGAACACTGGGGCCGGCCCAGTGATTATGCCCTCATTGCCCTCGATGCACATGACAATCAGCTCGGTGCCGTGTGGCTCCGGTACTTCCGGTCGGATAACAAAGGCTATGGCTATATCAGCGATGATATTCCCGAGATAGGTATTGCAGTTGATGAGGCCCAGCGCGGCAGAGGGATCGGTTCGGTGCTTTTGGAAGAGCTATTGAAGAGAACCAGGCAGCAGGTTCACTCAATCTCTTTGAGCGTTCAATCGGCCAATCCGGCTATGCGGCTCTACGAGAAGTTCGGATTCTATGTGTGGAGTGAGGCCGATGGTGCTGTGATTATGCGGAGGGATAGATGACAGAATTGGAACTACTGATCGATTTTCATAAGGATGCAGACCGCCAGGGGCCCGGCAGTACCGCCGACACCCTGAAAGCCTTGAGTTTTATAGACCTGCCCAGTGAAAAACCGCTCAAAGTGGCCGACATCGGCTGCGGGACCGGGGCTCAGACGATTACCCTTGCCCAGCAGATTGCCGGGCACATCACCGCCGTCGATCTGTTTCCGGAATTCTTGGATCAACTGAAGCGCCGGGCGCAAGATTTTGGGGTGCAGGATAAAATCAGCACCCTCGAGAAATCGATGGACGACCTCTCCTTCGGCACAGAGGAGTTCGACATCATATGGTCGGAAGGTGCCATCTACAACATGGGTTTTGCGGCGGGGGTCAAGCAGTGGAAAAACTTCTTAAAGCCCGGCGGCTACCTTGCAGTCAGCGAAATCACCTGGCTTACGAACAGCCGGCCTGCGGAAATCGAAGCCCATTGGAGCAGCGAGTACCCGGAGATCGACACTGCCGCCGGTAAAATGAAGGTACTGGAGGAGCACGGTTTTTCTCCAGTGGGATATTTCATTCTGCCGCCGGCGAGCTGGATTGAGAACTACTACCGTCCAATGGAGGCCCGCTTCGAAGCCTTCCTCATGAAGCATAACCATTCCGAGATGGCCAAAGCGCAGGTCGCGGCTGACCGTGATGAAATCGAGAAGTACCAGCGCTTCAAAGACTACTTCAGTTACGGGTTTTATGTAGCTAAGAAGGTAGCTGCGAGTTGAAACGACAGCGGTCCTGAGCACGGCCTTGAGGAGACGATGATGAATACCACAATAATTATCAAATGGACCAACCGGATTGCACTGGCCGCGATCATACTGCTGGTGTACTGGGTGTTTATTTTTATCTCCATAACAGTGTTCAGCCTGAAAGTATTTCAGGAGAATATCACCGAATCGTTCTATCTTTCAGTACTCGGCATCCTTGCCCTCTTAGTCGGAGCAGTCATAGTAAACATCATGTTCAACTTGACGAGCATTGCCGAATCATTGAAGGCAGCGGGCCGCTCGACTCCCCCCGCGCGTATACGCCGGAAGGCGGTTATTCTTATCCTGCTCTCTTTTCCGCTCATCTTCGGTATCCTGTTTTTTGGAGACTACCGGACTACCCAGGTGAGAGAAAAACGGCTGATAGAAGCCGCCGAGTATTCCATCCAAGAAAACCGGGAGATAGCCGCAAGATTTCTCGATTATTCGTTTGATGCGCAGTACCTTCAAGCAACCGCCGAAGGCTTGCAGCTGATTGCACACCAGGCTGAAAGCTTTCCATCCATTAGCGTAATAATCAAAGATTCCTTTCATGGAAAGGACGTATTTCTCAGGTTTACGAGTCATGTGCATCGCGACAGCACTGATGATCTGTCAAAACTGGATTACATCTATGCCTGTTCTCCGGAAGAGCAGGAATACATCAAATCGGTGTTTGAAGACAACGAAGCCCGGCATTTATTCAGCGCCTCCGACGGCAGCTACGAGTTGTATTACCCGTACAGTAGCGGCAACCGGGCTGTAATACTCTATTTCACTGACCGCCAGCGTTACGGTAAGTTTGGGTCATAACACAGTTTCACCCGGCACTAAGGTCGCCTGTAAGGAAATATTTTTATACGGGTAGTTCTCATCCTGAATATGGTTTATCAACTCTTCGGCTGCAATTCTGCCGATATCTATGCGCGGCGTCTCCATACTCGTCAGACGTGGCGAAAAGAAGCGGGAAATCTCGAGGTTGTCATATCCGATTATCTGGACCTGTTCCGGAACGGCGATCTTCAAGTCCTTTAAAGCCCGCAGCGCTCCGTACCCGACTAGATCGTTATAGGCAAAAATCGACTCGAACTCAACCGACTGCTCCACAGCTTTTACTACCGCATCATAGCCGCCCTGCATATGCCCGTCGGTCGTAAAGCAATAACGCTCATCCGCCTCTAAGCCGTGCTGACGATAGGCGTTAAAATACCCCTGTTTCCGGTCGATTGAGCTGCAGAACCCCGCCGGCCCTTCAAGAAAGAGAATTTTAGTAAGATTTCTATTCAGAAAAAACGAGGTTGCGGCAGCCGCTCCATCAATATCGTCAAACATTACCGAGTGGGAGGACAGACCGCCCAAATTTCTACCCAAAAACACAAACGGACATGGAAGCTGAAGATACTGTTCTTCGGTGATCGAAGGATCGGCAACCGGCATTATAATCAGCCCATCCACCTGTTGCGAAAGCAAGACCTCAGTGCCGGTTTTTTGTTTCTCCACATCCTGCTCCGTATTGATCAGGATTATACTAAAACCGCGAGATCTGGCATAATTTTCTATTCCCTGTATCATTTCGGCAAACACAGGATTAGCCGAATCGGCCGAAAGCAGTACTCCGATGACATTTCTCCGGCTAGAGCGCAAAGATCCGGCCAAGGCATTGGCAACATACCCCATCTCATGTGCCGCTGCCAGGATAGTCTGTTTGGTAGCTTCCTTCACATCCGGCTTACCTTTGAGAGCACGGGAGACAGTGTTGATGGAGTATCCGGTACGCTTGGCGATATCCTTGATCGTTACTTTCATTACTTAAAACGCCGCTCCCTACCATTAGGTCTCGACCTCAATGCTTCTTCCAGAACCCTGCCTTGCATAAAGTCCGGAACGTCAACATTGAACAGAGTACACATTGTCGGGGCAATGTCCACGATACTGGCTTCACCGGCATAGCTGCCCGGCTCGATATCGGGACCGTGAATAATTAATGGAACCTTCATTTCGGATTCACTCACCCCGCCATGGTTCCACTCATAATGTACATCATTCTCTCTATAATGAGAATATCCTTCCCTCAACACTACCGCATGCGCATCCTTAAAACAGGACGATTGATCGGAAGAGGCGATAATCCTATCGACACAGTCCAGCCCTTCCAATTCTGCATACAGCCGACTGTAGTCTCCCTGTGCGCTGTCTCTGATTAGCACAAAGCGCCCGTGCGATTCAACTTGAGCATCAAGTTCTGAGATCAACCGGTCAAGTTCAAGAGCATGGGTTTGACAGTTGGTCTGTCCGTGGTCAGCCGAAATCACGAAAGTCGTATCGGCACTCTCCACGGCATCTATCAGGCGGCTGATTTCTGAATCGACCCAGCTGCACGCCTCTTCCACCGCGGAGCTCTCCGGACCGTAGCGGTGCTCGAGCGTATCGATAGTAAAATAGACTACTTGTAGATAATCCGGAGCATAATCCCGCAGAGTGTTTAGCGCAGCACCCGTAATCTCACGCGCATCGTGTCCGAGATACGCCTCTGAAATGAAATATTGTAATCCACGGTTCATCTGTCCGCATATACCGGCCGTACTGAAACCATTCCGCCCGAATATCTCTGCAACGCTGTCCGCCCGGCTCACTTTCAACGGATTCACTCCCTCAAAACGCCCGGTTGCACGGTTGAAACTGCTGTTGAGTTTAACCCCGTTTGCAACGGGAAACGTACCGCTGTTCATGGCCGTATGCGCCGGTCCGGTTAAGGAGGGCCAAATGGTCCGGCAATTCTGAAATGAGGCTCCATCCCGCGCGAGCTGCTGCAACGCCGGGAACCGGTTACGATCGAATAGCTGTTTAGATATACCGTCAATAATAACGTGGATGATCCTTCTGCTAAGAAAAGGCGAACTCTCTCGCCCCTTTTCATAGGGAATTCCGGGATGCTGCTGTATAAAGCTCTTCCAGTCGTTAGGCATATGCGCGTCCTTCTAAAAGCTCAAGATGCTCCCTTTCTATCAGAGTATCGAGGCATAATTTTGCATGGGCCAGATCTTTTACCAATGGATTGTTGAACAGGGCAAACAAAGCATCGTCGTACTGTCGGTGTACGGCAGCCTTCACTGTCAAACGCTCATACGCCTTTACAGTTTGAATTAGTCCCAGAATTGATGATTCGACATCTCCAATTGCTACCGGTGAAGCACCCTTTTGATGAATTACTGCCGGTACCTCAATAATATCTTCAGGTGCCAACGAAGGAATAGTAGAACCATTACGGACGTTGACGATCTGCACACTCTGCACGTTATTATGAATCGCGCTCATTACCTGTACCGCTGCATAGGAGTAGAGTTCGCCGCCCCGTCCCTGCATATCCGCGGGCAACTTCCCGGAAGTATCATTTGAAAAATGCGCTAAAATCTTTTCATCCAACTCCATCACCACTTGAGCTCGCGTCTGTTCGGCAGATCGAATCTTCTCATACATCTGATCTGTATAGTAAAAGTACTGCAGATATGGGGACGGGATCATGCCGAGGCTGCGGACCAGCGAACTATCGATCGCGCTGTGATTGGCCGCCCGAAAAAGTTCGGGGTCATCGGCCAGTCGCTCGACAAGTTCGTCTATCCTATTTGTACCGCGGTGGTACACCCCCCGCAGCCAGCCGAGATGGTTTAATCCGACATAATCGAAATAGAGTTCACTGAATGGAGCTTGGAGAAGTTCCGCGGACTGTTTCTGCAGAATGATGGGCACATTGCACAGCCCTATCACTGTCAAGTCCGTATAGTCGCGTATCGCCTGCGTTACGATTCCGGACGGGTTTGTAAAGTTGATCACTTTGCAGCCGGGTTTGGCATGCGCTTTTATTTTGCGGCAATAATCAAGGACTACCGGAATAGTACGTAGAGCTTTCGCGAAGCCTCCGATACCGGTGGTTTCCTGCCCGATAATACCGAGGTAACAGCCGAGCTTGATATCGCGGTGACGTGCAGCTTGTCCGCCGACCCGCAGCTGGAAAATGACAAAATCCGCATTGTCGAGCGCCTGTTCGATATCAGTTGAGAGAGTAAGCGTGAAATTCAAGCTGTGCTTATCCAGCATAATCCGGCAAAACCGGCCGACTTTCTCCAGTCGATCACTATCGATATCGAATAGAACCAGCTCTTTTACTGGAAACTGCGAGTGGGAATCCAACAACTCTTGAAAGAGCTCGGGCGTATAGGTACTCCCGCCGCCAATTATCACAATTTTCATATTTACCCCTTTACCGCCCCGGCCGTCAGCCCCTGGATGATATTCTTTTGCAGCAGCACGAAGAAAAACACTACCGGAAGAGAGACGACAACGCCGGCGGTCAGCACGTAGTTCCACTGAACCTCGAACTGGCTGGCATAATCGGTTATTCCAACGGCCACGGTCCGGGTTACATCATTGGTGAGAACCGAAGCGAACAGTACATCGTTCCAGGCCTGCAGGAAACCGAGAATTCCTACAGTAGCGATTGCAGGCCGGATGGTCGGTAATATAACTCTGAGAAATGCACCGAATTTTGAGCAGCCATCTATCATCGCCGCTTCTTCGATATCAACTGGAATAGATTCGAAGTAGCTTTTCATCAGCATCATGCAGAATGGCAGGGCAAATGTGGTGTAGGTAATAATCAGTGAGAGATAGGTCCCCCGTAGTTTCAGTCCGGTCAGCGTCTCCAGCTGGATGTAGAGCAGAAAATAGGGTAGGAGGAACAGGATCCCCGGGAAGCTCTGCGTGAGCAGTACAAAGCCCTGAAAGCCGTTTTTTCCCTTGAATGCAAACCGGCTAATCCCGTAACCGGCCAGAACCGATAACACTACGGATAAACACATGGTAACCGCGGAAACAAACAACGAATTGAAAAGGTATTTTCCAAGTGGAATTACACTCCAGATATCCTTATAATTCTGCGTAACCCACCCGCTCGTGGGAAAGAAGGAATACGGTCCTGTCATTACTTCCCGCGGCAGTTTGAAGGTAGTGAGTACCAAATTGCCGGCTGGGATGAGTATCCAGGCCAGATATACCAGAGTTAACAGTGCAATGACCGTTTTCATTTTTCGTGAACGCTTAATAGCCATAGGCTTGGTTACACACTCCTGTTCTTTTTTAGAATTCGAACCCGAACCGCCAGCAGCACCATCAGGATAAAACTTAATGCTATCGCCATTACCGCACCTTCGGAAAAATTCCAGAGCCGGAAAGACTCGGTATAAATATGCAGGGCTAACAGATTGGCGGGTTCGGAAGGCGAAAGTCCCATCATAACGAAGGGCACCTTGAACTCCCTGAAGTACCACATAAAGGTAAGCAGCACGACCATACTGGTTACGGGAGCGGTCATCGGCAGAACAATATGCCTGAATTTCTGTATCAAAGATGCGCCGTCGATCGAGGCGGCCTCATAGTATTCGTTGGATATCGTTTGCAGACTGGCCAGCAAAACGATGAACCAGAAGGGCCAGGCAATCCAGATAAAAGTAATCAAAATTGCAAAAAAGGCGTTATTTCCCACCAGCCAGACCGGTAGGACCTCAAAAAGCTTAGTGTTGCTGAGGAAGGTGTTGATCAAACCGGTATCAAAACTGAACATATACCGCCAGTTGGTAATAGCAACCACTCCCGGAAGTATAAAGGGGAACAATAAAACTCCACGGACAATATTCTTTCCTCTGTAGTGGCTTGCATTCAGAAGCAGGGCCGCCCCCATCCCGAGCACATAACATACGAGTTGTGCAATAAGTACGAATGCGATTGTATACTTGAACGAGGAGAGGAAGTTTTCTAAAAACCCGATTTCGGGAGTGAATACACTGATGTAATTTTTTAGCCCGACAAAAGGAGCTCTGATCCAGTTGTTGATGGTCATAATGTTCAGCTTGAAAAAGCTGCTGAGCACTCCCAGCAACATCGGGATCAAATGCACAAACACCATGGCGATAAACGCTGGTAAAATAAATATGTACGGCAAACGGCTTTTAGTTTTCATATAATGTTCTCTTAATTGGAAGCAGTGGTATAGCGCCTCTATACCACTGCCTATATCTTGGCATCTTATTCGAATTGATCGATCATACGCTGATGAACAAGCTTCCCTTCGGCGATGGCCGCATCGATAAGATCTGCAGAGTAGTTCCCCTGCAAATACGCGCCCAGTACTTTATTCGAAAGAATTTTTTCTACTTTCGCCAGCGTACCGCCGGGGCCGCTTTCGGGATGATGACCGTGGTTCTCTGCGATTGAAATGAAACTACTCCAAGGCTCCTTGTCGAACCCTTCGAGATCCGAAGCCGCCAGCAGTGCCGGAACATTACCGTACGCTTTACTCCAACGGGCAACATTTTCCGGCTCAAGCAGATACTTGATCCATTTTTCCGCGTTCTCACGATTTTTCGTAAACTTGTATATGGCCAGATGGGAACCACCACAGAAGACAGAGGCGTTTCCGGTCGGTCCTGCCGGTGCCGGTGCAACCGACACTTTGTCGAGTCCGTTTTCCACCAGAGCGGGCGCATTCTCAGAGAGATAGGTGAATGCCTGCGGAGAATCGTAATAAAAAGCGATCTCGCCATTAGCGAATTTAGCCCGCAGAGTTGCCTTATCATATTCTGCCGTTGCCGGCGAGGCTACTTTGTATGTAGTGACCAAATCCATGAGCCACGATATTCCGTTTACACTCTTTTCTGAGTCAATTTTACTGACTGTCTTGTCGCCATTGAAGGTTGCGATCGAACCTCCGGCCTGATCGATAGTCTGATACAGATCATGCGCCATTGCAGAACCCGGAATACCAACCGGATATTCCATTATTCCGGCATCCTGGATGGCTTCTGAAACCTCAACTAATTCTGCCCAAGTCTTGGGAGCATCCTTACCTAGAGAGTCGAGTACGTCCTTTCTATAGATCATCCCGCGTGGATCGGCAAACCATGGTATCGCGTAACTCCCTTCCATCGACTGAGGTGAGGTGGTTGCCAGCATGGGCTTAAAAAAGACATCCGAACCGCCGAGCTCAGCAAACAGCGAATCCAGATTTGCGAAAGCGCCGGCGAGAGTTTGCTGGGCTACGGTGGTTGTACCTATCTGCGTAACATCCGGACCTTCGTTCGAAGAGAGAACCAGTAGGTTCGACTGGTGATAGTCGCCCCACCCGATCATCTTCCATTCAACATCTATTCCCGTCTGCTCCTTGAAGCCCGTTTTCAACTCTTCCATCACCGCTTTCAACTCAGGCGATTCGGTGCCGAAAGTCCAGAACGTGATGCTTTGATCAGCCTCTTTTTCCTGCGAACCGTTCGCAAAGACAAACGAAGTGCAGATCAGAAGCACCATCATTAAAAAGCATACCTTTTTCATACAATCCTCCAATTTCCTTATAATATGAACGTTACCGGTAACGTTCATATTATAGCCCAGTTTTGCAGGGTGTCAACTAAAAAGATTCAGAAATACCCATAAACATTCCTGGACTATAGCTCCGCGACCAAGCGAGTTTACACCTCACAGGCTGGAACTCAGCCGGCTGGCTACCAGGAGAATGAATATTTTCGCAGTGAAATAGATAGCGCTTGACCAGCCCCGGCTATGCACTTATTCTGAACGGGCTGTATCTTAATTGGTAACTACAAAAAACTATTCGGAAAACTGTATGAATTTATTACAACAACTTCACAAAATCGCACACTGGAAGCTGGTGCTGATCTTGTGCCTCACCACCGCGCTTTTAGCCAGCTGCCTCGTCACCATGTGCTTCGGCCGCTTAAACGTAAATCCAGAGGCCTCTCTTGATGCAATGACTTTCTACACTGCCGAGACTTTTTACCAGAGCATTGAAATCCAAGGAGACGAGGGCCGAGCAGCGTACTTGCGCCTGCATCTCATCGACTACCTTTTTATTACCCAGTTCTACCCGCTGTTTGTGCTCATTATGTATATGCTGCTCCACAAGCTTAGTACCAATAGAGGGCTCGCCCTGCTGGCGCTCCTGCCGCTCTTTTCTGCGTTAATGGACCTGCTCGAGAACATCTCAATCGATGTATCTATCTTTTTGTATCCGGCCCGGATTGCCGTTCTGGGGCAGGTGGCCGGTATCTTCACATTTCTGAAGATGCACTCTATCTATCTGTTTTTCGGGCTCACTGTGCTATTGGCGGTACTACTCCCTGTTAAAGCGCTGACAAAGAGCCGGGGTTAGAAACTACCCCTCAGTTCCCGGCGAATAATATGTTATATTTAAGGTATGAAAACCAAATTCTCACATGTAAACCTCGTCAGTAGGGATTGGAGAAAGCTTGCCGATTTCTACATCAAGGTCTTTGACTGCCGCCCCAAACCACCGGAGAGGAATCTGTCCGGAGAGTGGCTGGATAAGCTGACGGATCTGCAGGATGCACACATCCAAGGGATTCACCTGATACTCCCCGGAAGTGATGCCGGAGGAGGTTCCGTCGGACCCACCCTCGAAATTTTTCAGTACGACCATAACATAACAAACATGCACAAAGATATAAATTTGGAGGGCTTCGGCCATATCGCTTTCGCAGTGGAGAATGTCGAAGAGAAGCTGCAGCTTCTGCTCGAACACGGCGGTTCGACGGTCGGAGAGCTGATAGATACCGGGATCGCCGGAGTCGGTAAAATAAGTGTGGTGTATGCCAAAGATCCCGAAGGAAATATTATCGAGATACAGAAGTGGGAATAATTCATTTTCAAACGGTACTGTCAAAAATCGGCACACGGACCATTCTCAGGCTGCCAAAGAGTGCCAGCGCCAAACTGCCGTCACGGGGAATTGTCTTAGTTGAAGGCAGCCTCAATGAAGTTCCCTTTACGGCCGTGCTCGAGCCCGATGGTGCAGGTAGTCATTGGTTCAGCCTGACCAAGACATTAGGTGAGAAGGCAAAGGTCACAGCCGGTGACACTGTGGCGCTCGAGCTTGAATCTTCCAACAACTGGCCGGAGCCCGTACTACCTGAAGATCTGAAGACCGCGCTTGAAACTGCCCCTGAAGCCCATATCCAATGGAATGACATCACCCCGATGGCCCGCTGGGATTGGATTCGCTGGATAAGTGCAACCTCCCGCCCCGAGACACGCCAGCGCCGAATAGAAGCAGCCTGCGACAAACTAAAAAAGGGTGAGCGTCGACCCTGCTGCTTTAACCGCACTCTCTGCACAGATCCTACTGTGTCGAAAAATGGTGTTCTGATGGAGCCGCAGTAAGCAGATGGCTGCAGGCATCGACGGCTGCAGGTTCGGGTGGATCGCTGTCCGGATCGAACAAAATAAAGTAAGCTTCGAGCTCGCCCGGAGTATTCGCGACATCCCCTTTATCTTCGAAAACGACATGATGCTTATCGATATGCCCATCGGCCTCTCCGATCACTCTGAAAGAGCCTGTGATATTGAAGCCCGAAAGATCTTGAAACCCAAACGGCACAGCTCTGTCTTCCTTACGCCGGTTCGGGCGGCAGCCTATGCAGAATCCTACGAGGAGGCCTGCCAGATTAACTTTGCCGCCACCGGAAAAAAGATATCAAAACAGGCCTGGAATATTTTGCCGAAAGTGCGGGAGATCGATGCATTTAAGAGGGAGTTTCCGGGGGTAGCCCTGCGGGAGGCGCACCCGGAAGTCTGCTTCTGGGCCCTGAACGGCAAGACGGCTTGCAGCCAAAACAAGAAAACGTCCGCGGGAATCAGCGAGAGGCTGAGCATTCTCGAACGTACGCTTCCCGGTATCAGCCAAAAGATCACGGCCTTCGGCGACTCGAATCTCAAAAAGCATGTGTTCCTGGATGACATTATCGATGCAGCCGTATTGGCCCTCACGGCTGCCCGGCCTGATAGTCTGCTGGCCCTGGGACACGGGGAAAAGGATGGGGCTGGAATTCCGATGGAAATTGTGTATCCCGAAAAAACCATGACCGGGGAGGGGCTAAGCCCACCCCGCTTGTGCTCATGGAGATCAATTTGCATTGAGAGTCCAAAGCTCGGCACCGTCAGTTCCATTTGAGGCAGAGAAATAGAGCTGATCTTCAAAGACGTAGAAATCAGACGGGTTTGAGCTGCCGTTTTCATTCAAATCTCTAAACAGTTCTGTTCCTTCAGTTGTGCCATCAGTTACCCATAGTTCGGTGCCTTTATTTCCTCCGTTGGCTGAAAAATAAACTTTATCGTTATACTCGACTAAATCAGCTGGATTACTATCGCCTGCACCATTGTTGATATCTTTGACCAGTGAGACATTACCCGTAGAGAGGCTAAAGCTCCATAGTTCTGTTCCCTTTCCATTGCCGCCTTTTGCCTGAAATAAAAGCTTGCCTTTATATTCAGTAAAACCTTTAGGTGAGGAACTTCCGTTCGTGTTTACATCAACTTTGTAAAACGTATCGGCACTGGTTTCATAGTAATAGAGCTCTTGATCGGAGGAATCATCCGAAGCAGCAAAATAAAGAGTATTGTTGTGCATCATCAGCCATTCTGGATCAGAACTCGCACTGCCTGATGCAATATCCGATAAGCGTTCAACCTTTACATAGTTATTACCTTGATAATCAGTGGAATAGTAGGCAGTATATAACTCTTCTCCGTAATTACTTTCCTCTGCGCTGAAAAAAATCTGATAATTGCCCGAAACAATGAAGTATGGACTCGAGCTCCCATTACTGTTGATCTCTTTGACCTGGTAAGGACTGTTCCCATCATACGCCCAAAGTTCTATATTATCAGCGCTATCCTGAGCTGTGAAGAATAGCAGCTTTGGTCCGAGAAGAAATGACTGGGTAGTGAGCGAACTCGGATAACTATCTTCTGTCCCACCACCGCCAGATACTGTATTCGAATTGATGTCTTCTACCAGTTTTCCGCCTTCTTGCTCAGAATAGCTCATGAGCTCTCGCCCTTCGCTTCCGGCATTAGCCTCCATGTAGAGTTTATCATTATATTTCTCTATGTATTCAGGGCGTGCCCCATATACAGCATGGCCTGTAAGTTCAGATGCCCTTACAGTGCCATCATTCGTTCCGTCAGTTTGCCAGAGATTTCTCTCCGAAGTACTGCTTGAAGCGGCAAAGTAGAGCGTTCCGTCTAAGCTCTGGAACCATTCAGGCTCAGAACTGGCAGACCCGCGGTTTATATCCGCTACCATCGATAAAGTGGTTTCTTCAGTCCCACTGCCTGTTTCACCTCCGGCTCCGAACATTTCACACCCTGCAAATACGGTGCTTAACACAACTGTCAAACTCAATAATATGTACAATGAGAGTCGCATAGTGTCCTCCTTCATGCTATATAATTGATAGAGCCCTGAGGACCTTGCAGAATTAATTAACCCATCGGGTTACACTTTTGTTGGCCCTTTTCTTGGGCCCTATTACTTTAAGTTTAGTAATTTGGTAATGTTTAGGTCAACAGGTAGCACTCAATTTATCCACAAAGCAGAAAATTCATTAAAACTGTTCGCGCCATTCAATGCACAGACTATGGGCCGCCCGAAGTGCTCGAGATGGTCGAAACAGAGGTTCCCGATCACAAAGAGAATGAACTCCGGATAGCTGTGAAAGCCTCTGCGGCTAGCCCGGTGGCGTTGCAATCCGAATAAGCGAATAGCATAATTAGCTACTTTACTTGTGCTCATATCCCGTGCTATTATCTGATTCAGCTTAATAGAAAGAGAGGTAGTTTGATGTCGGTAGCCCAGATGAGTCCCAAGGTAGTAGGGTCACAGGGTTAACGGAAGCAGCTTCTTCGTTTTAGATTGAATTAAAGTCTTCCTGCTCCCCTGTGATAGAACTCAGCGACTATGCGCATATCTATGCGTTACAGGGGAATTACATACATGCACATTCACAATAAAGAATT
>JAASTM010000433.1 GCA_021767325.1 Spirochaetales bacterium | reverse complement strand
CGACGAAAAAGAACGGGCCGAGCACCTGATGCTGATCGACCTGGCCCGTAACGACCTGGGCCGCATCTGCCGTCCGGGAACAATTAAAGTGGATCAATACATGCAGGTAGAGCAGTTCTCCCATGTAATGCACATCGTCTCCAAGATAAGCGGAGAGATCGACCCGAACATGAGCGGTGCCGATGCCATCCGGGCGACCTTTCCGGCCGGGACGGTCTCCGGTGCCCCCAAGATCCGGGCGGTGGAGACCATCGACCGGATCGAAGCCGAGCCGCGGGGCTTTTATTCCGGAATAGTCGGATATATGGAACCGGACGGAGGGGTGGATACCTGCATCACTATCCGCAGCGGCCTAAAACAGGGCGATACGCTGGTGCTGCAGGCCGGAGCCGGCGTGGTGTACGACTCGGTTCCGGAGCGGGAATTCGAAGAGACCAATGAAAAACTGCGGGCCTTAGCCGCAGCAGTGGGAATGGAGTTATAGAATGATATTATTAATCGACAATTACGACAGTTTTACCTTCAACATTTTTCAGTACCTGAAAGAGGTCAGTGAGCAGGAGGTCATGGTGGCCCGCAATGACTGCATCACTACCCGGGAGATCGATGCCCTGCAGCCGGATATGCTGATAGCCGGTCCCGGGCCGGGGCGCCCCCCAGAGGCCGGCCGGCTGGTGGAAATCCTGCTGCACTGCATACCCAAAATGCCGGTCTTAGGCATCTGCCTCGGGCACCAGGCGATTGTGTACGCCCTGGGCGGAAACATAGTTCCGGCCCGCCACATCGTACATGGAAAGAGTGAACGGATCATGCTGAACGGAAAGGGAGTCTTTCGGGCTATGCCTTCGGCGGCGGTCTTTACCCGCTATCACTCCCTGGCAGCCGAGGCGGCGAGCCTTCCGGAAGTGCTGGAGATCAGCGCCCGCAGCGAAGACGGCGAGATAATGGGAGTACAACACCGCCATCTGCCGGTAGAAGGAATCCAGTTTCACCCCGAATCAATTGCCTCGGAGTACGGCCGAAAACTGCTGCAGAATTTTATTGAATATCAGCGCGATCCCTATCCCCTGCGTGACACTTTGCTGCAGTGCATCGGCGGCACACACCTATCCTTCGAACTCGCCCGCGGGTTCATGGAGGAGCTGACCTCCGGAAATCTTACCCAGAGCCAGATATCGGCTTATCTGGTAGCGCTGAATGCCAAAGGCATTACCGCCGACGAGATAGCCGGATGCGCGGCAGTACTGCAGAAGAAGCGCGTGCCGATCAGCCTGCAGATGCCGGTACTGGACACCTGCGGTACCGGCGGTGATGGAGCGGGAACGTTCAACATCTCCTCGATGGCGGCCCTGGTGGCGGCCGGTGCGGGGGCGGCGGTAGCCAAACACGGCAACCGGGCGGTGAGTTCGCTCAGCGGGAGCGCCGACTTCTATTCCGAGCTCGGCCTGCGCATCGACCTCAAACCGGATGAATCGGAGCACCTGATCAACGAGACCGGTTTCGGCTTTTTGTTCGCCCCCATCTACCACAGCGCCATGCGGCATGCAGCGGAGGTACGGCGGGAGCTGGGCTTCAAGACGATCATGAACCTGCTGGGCCCGCTCTCCAACCCAGCCGGTGCGAAATATCAGCTGCTGGGGGTCTACGACCCGGCCTACTGCGTTCCCATGGCCCGGGCGGCCATAAAGCTGGGGGTTGAACGGGTGCTGGTGGTCCACGGTAATGACGGGCTGGATGAAATCTCCGTTTCGACCACCACAAAGACTGTGTATGCCGATGCCGACGGACGGCTCGAAGAGGCCGTGTTCGACCCGCAGGAGCACGGACTGCAGTTGTACCCGCCGGAGGAGCTTCAAGGTGGTTCGGCGGAGGACAACGCCGCCGAGGCGCGCCGGATTTTGGCCGGTGAGGGCCGCCCGGCGATCCGCGATTCGGTGCTGCTGAATGCGGGGGCCGCTCTGTACGTATACGGCGCGGCCGAAACAATCATTCACGGCTATTCACTGGCCAAGGCCGCGCTGGAAGCGGGCCAGGTTGCTGAAAAGCTGCGGCAGATAGCAGCGGCCACGGAGAAACTGCGCCAGCCGGTAGAGGAGACGGTAGGATAATGGAGAATATTCTCACTGAGATAGTAGAGCAGCGGAGGGCCCGTCTGGAAGGGATGGGGCCGGAACTCGGAACCGCGGTTCCCGCCGCGCGGGAGGTACCAGTGGTGAAGTTCGGACGGTCACCCTTCGTAATTGCCGAAATTAAGCGCAGTTCTCCCTCCCGCGGAAAAATTGATTCGATTTTTGATCCGGTGAAGCAGGCCCGCATGTATCAGAACGCCGGCATCCGAACCGTGAGTATCCTGACCGAGGAGGAGCATTTTTCCGGGTCGCTGGAGGATATTATGGCGGTCAAAAGCGCTCTTCCCGCGCTGTCGGTGCTGCGCAAGGACTTTTTGTTGACCATCGAGGATATCGAGGTATCTTACCGGGCCGGCGCCGATGCGGTCCTGCTGATTGCGCGTATCCTCGAGAAGGAGCAGCTAGAGAGGCTCTACCGCCGGACCATCGAGATGGGCATGACGCCCCTGGTGGAACTCCATTCTTCGGAAGACGTGCGCAAGGCCGAGGTACTGCAGCCGACCTTCGTCGGGATCAACTCGCGGGATTTGTCCACCTTTCGGGTCGACCCGGCCCATCCCATCAAGCTGAAGGGGCTGATCAGCTGGATGGCGGCGGTGGTGTACGAATCTGGTATCCGCGGGCGGGAGACCGCCATGCTGCCGGGGCGCAGCGGCTTTGCCGGGATCTTGGTCGGCGAGGCGGCGGTTCGTGAGCCGGAGCAGATACCCGAACTCATCCGGGGCTTTGAAACCGGACGGGCAAAATATACCGGATGTCCCGCCGAGGACCGGCCCCGCAGCGGTTACTTCTGGAACGACCTGTTCCGGCGGCAGCGCGGCGGCGGTCCGTACGTGAAGATCTGCGGACTGACCCGCACTGAGGATGTGCAGGCCGCCGATGAGGCCGGCGCAGACCTGCTCGGCTTTATTCTGGCCGATGTCTCGCCCCGGGCGACCACCCCGGAGTTCATCCGCAGCCTTGGAGCAACCCGGGCGCTGAAGGTGGCGGTCGTAGTAGGCACTGATTCGCCGGTGATACCGGCGGTACGGCAGCTGCTGCAGGCCGGCGCGATCGATGCTGTGCAGTTTCACGGCGATGAGGCACCGGAGGCCTGCGCCGCAGCCGCATATCCCTACTACAAGGCACTGCCCCTGCGGAATGCCGATGATATCGAGAAAATCGGCGACTACCACTGCCCCCGGGTGCTGGTGGATGCCTATCATCAGGGCCAGAGCGGCGGCACCGGTAAGCGGAT
>JAASTM010000432.1 GCA_021767325.1 Spirochaetales bacterium | reverse complement strand
TTTTTCATGTTTAAAACATAACAACTGCACCGGAACATGGCAAATCAACCGGCCCCTTTCTGCTGACGCTTTTCATAATGCTCGATGATAGTGCTCAGGTACCGCGACTTCATCTGTTCGCTGGCCATAATCTGTTTCACCGGCGGCAGTTTCAGAATAACACCCAAAATCGCCGCCATGGCGCGATGGGAAAAATGATACCGGTTGTCGAAAATCAGGTTCTGCAGCTTGCCCCGTTCAATCGCCATCAGCACCACCCGGTGGGTGGAGTTCACCGGTGTAATCACCCGCTCCTCCCGCGGCACCAGGGTCAGCGCCCCGGTAGGACAGGCCCGCACACAGACCCCGCATCCCAGACAGATATCCTCGTTTACCCGGGCGGTTTTGCGGTTCTTCTTCTGCGGATCGTTAGCCGAGACCAGCCCCAGGGCCTCTACCGGACAGACGTTCACACATTTGCCGCAGCCGGTGCAGTTGTCCGCCGCTACCGCCGGCAGAAAGTTACTGGTGTGTACTGGCTGCAGAAAGCCGAACTTGCGGGCCGCCACCAGGGCTTCGCAGCAGCAGCCGCAGCAGTTGCAGATAAAGTTTACCCCGTTCTGCACATTCTCGCCGAACTGCACCAGGTCGTGCTCATAGGCCTGGTCCAGCAGGTCCAGACACTCAGCCGCGTCGATCTGGCGGGCAAAGCCGCTCTGAATGAGCGAGGCGGCGGAGCTGTTGAAGGTCATGCAGATGTCCATCGGCGCGTCACAGGCGGTCCCGGCGTGATGCATCTTGTGCCGGCAGTAACACACACCCACTCCGATATGGCTGGCAGTCTTCATCACCTCGCTGGCCCGCTCATACGGCAGTACATACAGCGAAGTGTCCTGCAGCAGTGCCGGCTCGTTCACAAACACCCGCCCCAGCTGGGTCTCCCCGTCGGTAAACAGGTTCTTGATAAAATCCTCTTCCACATTCATGTACTGGTAAAACAGCTGCCCCAGCACCTTCTGGTCGATATCCCCGCGCACCCGCATCATCGAGAACTCGAAAAAACCGGCCATCGGCGGCGGCAGCACGTACACACTCTCGCCATCGTGGGAGATATCCAGCAGAATCGCCCGCCCGGCCAGACGGTCCAGGAGCTTGCGGGCCTCCTTCTCCGAGACATGCCACGCCTTGGCCGCTTTGGCGGCGGTAAAAGGCTTGATCGGCAACAGCGAGACCATCTCGGCCTCGTGCTCGTCGAACAGCATTTTCAGAATTGCATAGAGGGTTTTTGACGGCGGCGCCCCCTGGGGGAAGCGGTTCAACCGGTCAACCAAATTATCGTAGCTGGATCCGTTCTTGAGGGTTCGATGTGCCATGCAGTATTGTAGCATTGATCCGCAGCAGTGCAAGCCTAGCAATTCTCAGCTTGGAAGACTTCTGAATTCCAAGCTGAGAATTTGCTTCATTTACTTAGGATAAATTTCATTTTCTAACGGTTTGAGGCATTCTCATATTAAAGTGTTGACATCAACACTTTAAAATGAGAATTGCTAGAGCAAGCCAGATTCTGTTGACGGCAGTTATCTCCCGTGATATTAATTCATGCAATGAATTAACTAAACTGTAAAAGCATGGGATTGCCGCCCGGTCTTATTGATTGAGCCAGGCTTTTTTGACACACTTAAGTACTAATTGAAAGACGGGAAGGACGAAAATGGAGTATCAGCAGACCGTAAAAATCGGTATCATCGGAGCAGGTGAACGCGGTGTATATACTTTGGGAGCCCGAATGGCTGAACGGGTTCACCACGAAGGTTTTCTAGTCACCGCCCTGGCCGATATTTATCCGGAGCGTTTGCGGGAAGGCAAGCAGTTTCTGGAAGAAAAATACAAAGAATCAGACCAACAGGTAGATATCAAGACGTATACCGATTTTCATGAGCTGATAGAAGACCCAGATGTAGAGTTGATCATGATAACCTCCTACACCTCAAAGCATATCGAGTCAGCACTTCCGGCCCTGCGCTCGAAAAAAAAGGTCTATCTCGATAAGCCAATCGCAACCCGTATCCAAGATTCTCATAAAATTATCCAGGTGGAGAAGGAAGAACAAAACCCACTCATCATGGGCTTTACCCGCCGTTACGAAACCACCTGGCGCAAGGCATACGATCTAGTGCAGGCAGGAAGCATTGGCGACTTGCAGATGATCCTGCTCAGATCGGTGATCCCCTATTCCCGCTACCTGCAGCGCTGGCACCGCAACCACGAACTCTCCGGCGGGGCGCTCAACGATAAGGCCTCCCACCATTTCGATGTGTTCAACTGGTTCTCCGGCGGTAGCCCCGAACTGCTGCAGGCCATGGGCGGCCGCTCCTCAGTTTTCAAGCCGGACCCGAATGCCCCCAAGCGCTGCCGCGAGTGCGACCGTAATTGCCCCTACCGGGTGGTTCCGAGTAAAACGGTAAAAGAACGCGGCGTCTTTTATACTCTGGAAAAGGAATACGATGACGATGAGGCCGCTCTGTTCAATCAGCCTTCCTGGTATGATGCCCCCACCTATGACGAGCGGGCGGATAACTGTGTCTATGATCCGGATGCCGACATTTTCGATCATGCACTGGTAAACATTGCCTATAACAACGGCATCAAAGCGACTCTGTTCCTCTCGATCTTCGGCCCGGTCGCTGAAGACCAGGAGACTCTCGAACTGGTCGGTTCAACCGGTCGTATCAAGCTGGTACGGAATACCGGTGAAATCGACATAGTCAACGAATTCGGCGCCCGGCATGAAGTAATCGATGCTGCGGATACAAACCTGAACAGTTCCCACAACGGCGCGGACATCGGTCTTCTGAGGGATATCCGCGGTTTTTGTCAGGGGCACAGACCGGTCGCCCAATCGACCGACGGCCACCTTTCTCTGCGGATGGTGCACGCTGCCGAAAAAGCGATTCAATCCGGTGGGGCGACAATCAAGATGAGCGAGGTTCCGTTTGGAGACGTATAAGAACAAGCAGGTCTATTTTGCCGATCTGCACAACCACTGCAATATTTCGTATGGACACGGTTCGTTGCATGATGCCCTGAAAAACGGTCGGCAGCGGCTGGATATTTGCTCGATTACCGGACACGCCCACTGGCCGGACATGCCTGACCGCGACGGGAAGATCGATCACATCATCGATTTCCACGAAAAGGGCTTCAGTAAACTCAAGTCAGGCTGGCCGGAAGTGCTGCGCATAATGCAGGCCTACAACCAGGAAGGACAGTACCTGGTGTTCCCGGGCTTCGAGATCCATTCAATGGATGCCGGCGACTACACCCTGGTATCGAAGCGCTTCGATGCCGAAATCATGTATCCGGACTCGATCGACCAGCTGCAGAAACAGCTCGAGAGTCAGCCGGA
>JAASTM010000431.1 GCA_021767325.1 Spirochaetales bacterium | reverse complement strand
ATCTATCCGCAGTTACGGACGACCGACCGTTTTTTTACCATTTCGATTCGGGCTTGCCACGGGTAATTCTGCTCTCGCTGATTATCTCGCTGGTGCTTCTCGCCTTACTGCTGATCTCTCATCTCTATCTCCGAAAAGCGGTTTGGCCAAAGAGCAACCCACACAGCATCCATTTGATCGGCGCAGTGTTCTTGCTTGGAAGTGGATTTATGCTGGCGGAAATACCGCTTATTCAAAAGTACATACTGTTTCTAGGTCATCCGGTATATTCGATGGCAATTCTATTAATTAGCCTATTGGCCGGAGCGGCCTGTGGAAGTTCCTGGGCAGGATGGGCGAGTCGCAGAAAGAGTAGTATGTGGGTCTTGCAGTGGTCTGCCCTCTGTGCCGGTGTTGTAATTGCGGGGCAATTGGTGCTTATCGACAGCGTATTTCCGCTTTTAATGGGAACTTCGATTTTCTGGCGATTCCTCTTTTCCGCCGTCTGTATGGTGCCGCTAGGATTTTTTCTCGGAATGCCGTTTCCCATGTGCATGCGCATTCTGGATGAACAGGGAATGGGTCGCGAGATTGCGTGGGCCTGGGCCGTGAATAGTATCGCTTCGGTGCTAGGCTCTTCCGGGGCCATCGCTTTGGCTCTTAAGCTGGGGTACTCCCCGGCAATTTTACTTTCGGCAGCTTTGTATTTCCTGCTTGCCGCAGTCGGTTTCGCGAAGGGTTCTAAGATGAGAGATTCGTCTCTCACTGGTGAGTTACACAAAATCAATGCATAAGGTGTGGATGGCATAGTGCGGGGTTGCGAGACCCCGTACAACTATGTGCGGCTCTCAGCCGAACTTTCTGAACTTTGAAATTACTTCCATTACTTCGGCACTTTTTTCTTGTTTGATCGTTTCATCGTTCGTACGCATCGCTTCGGCAACGCACGTATTGAGATGGTTCCCCATTACCAGGTTTTCGGTACTACGTAGAGCCGACGCAACTGCTGACATTTGGTTGAGAATATCAATACAATAGCGATCTTCCTCTACCATTTTTGTTACGCCTTTTACCTGGCCTTCCAGTCTCCGCAGTCTATTGATCACGGCTTGCTTCTCTTTACCCTGTAACATATATCCGTACCTCTCGTTATCGCTACTGGAAATATACCTTACCGGGGTATGTTTCGTCAACTGGAATGCCTTAAACCGTTAGAAAATGAAAATTTTCCTAAGTAAATGAAGCAAATTCTCAGTTTGGAAGTCTTCTGACTTCCAAACTGAGAATTGCTATACCTATATGGGAAACTACACAGCGCCAACTGTGACTCGTGTCGAGGAAGGCAGAGACATTTAGACTATAGAAGCGGCCCATACTCTTGACAAATAAATACCCTGTGGGGGTATAATGAATTAAAAGGAGACCACTACCAAATGATGCATTCGATAGGTTTTATTTGTATCTTTTTACCCCTGCTGTTTGTCTGGCTTCTGATTCCCGACTCTACCAGCCGTGCAAATAGAAAAGCGAGGTCTACCGCGAACGTAATGACGGAACCGAAAGGTATCAGCAGTGAGACGCGGCTCTATAGATTGGCGAAGCAGCACCGCGGCCGGCTCACTGTCTCCGAAGTGGTGATCAATTTGGGAATATCGGTCGAACAAGCGGAACGGATTTTGCAGTCGATGACCGACGGATTGAGAGTTCGTATGGAGGTGACGGATTCGGGAGCCGTAGTATACGATTTTCCGGAACTGCGCCGGGATACATCAGATAACTCGTTTACATAAACAAATCTAAAAAGCGACAGGATGCCCGCTCTGCGGGCATCCTGCGACCGGTCGTTCAATCCAGGCGGTGGATGACATTCTGCAATTTTTCTTTAATTTCGCCGGCAATCTTTTCTATCTCGGGGTTGCCGACTCCCTGCATAGAGGCTTCCGGATCGATAGCGGCAACTTCCGTTGATCCGGAATCGATCTCCTGAACTATCAGATTGCACGGAAGTAAGGTCCCGATCTTATCCTCCGCCTGTAAGGCCCTGTGCGAGAAGGGGGGATTACAGGCGCCCAGTATCCTGTACTTGCGAAAACTGATGTTGAGCTTTTGCTCCAAGGTTGATTTCACATCTATATCAGATAAAATCCCGAAGCCTTCCTCCGTCAACTCTGATTTAACCTTTTCGATAGTCGTTTCAAAGTCCGCTTGAACTTTAGTATTAAAATAGTAAATCATATGGCTCCTCCTTTAAATCGTAAGTTTTAACGCTTCAAATCCTCAAGGGCCTGCATATACTCTTGACGGCTAATCTCGCCGCGCGCATAGCGCTGTTTCAGCACCTCTTCCGGGGAGTCGTAAGGCACCGATTGATAACCGGAATCGCCGCGACTCCAGCCCCGTCCCATCATGCCGGGCCCCATCATACCCATGTGTCCGCTTCCGTAGCCGTATGTCGAACCATCCGTAAGGTATTGGTATCCCATCCAGCGGTGGGCCGATGCCAGGGACTCCGAACCTTCGCCGCCCATCATGCGGTCCATCCATGAGTGAACTCTCTGGTTGGGGTGCACCTCGGCCATAACCGCATCGCCGAGTCTCTCAAGCAGGGGGGCGGGCACCTCATTTGGGTTCAGCGTCTCCTCGGAGTTTACCCCCATTTCATTACGTATCTCTGCGATAACCTGTTCCGGCTCCACAGAATGCTCGTCACTATGAGTATCGGTAAGCGACCATGCTATTACCGCCACCGATAATAAAATAATTGAGAATAAAATTACACGCTTCATATTTCTACTCCTCTTGATTAGTGTGTAGTGTGAATATAGAGATTTTATATGAAGGTGATTTGAAGAGAATATTACGGGAATATTACAGAGCAGGTTGCTGCAGGATGCAGGAACGGCCGGCGCATAATAGTACCGGTCCGGTCGCTGCAAAAAAAAGAACCGGACCGGGAAAAAGGAGGAGAAACCCGGTCCGGTTTATGTTTTTTCGATAGCATTCGCTTTTTATAATACAACAACCAAAGCTGCCGCAGGTTACACAATTGGAGCTTATAAAATCTTCGGATTTACACAGTCTGGTGGTGTTTTTCCTTCTAACATGGCGCTCAGATTACGGGCGGCCTTGAGGGCCATGTTAGTACGGGCCTCCTCGGTTGCCGAGGCGGTATGCGGGGTGAGCACCGCGTTGTTAAGCTTAGCCAGTCCGGCGGCCATCTTCGGCTCGGCTTCGTACACGTCCAGGCCCGCCCCGGCGATCACTTTGTCCTGCAGAGCCTGTACCAGGTCGGCTTCGTTGATGACCGGTCCGCGGGAGGTATTAATCAGGTAGGCAGTGGATTTCATCTTCTTAAAGGTCTCCGCATTGAACAGGTGCCGGGTAGAGTCCATCAGCGGGACATGGATGCT
>JAASTM010000430.1 GCA_021767325.1 Spirochaetales bacterium | reverse complement strand
GGCCGTACTGTTTGAAGAGCGGCGGAACTGGGAGGATTACTGGCTGGTAGACCCGCTGGACGGCACCAAGGAGTTTATCAAGCGCAACGGTGAGTTTACGGTGAATATCGCGCTGATGCGGCGGGTTGCGGGAAGGCAAGCCTCGGCGAACCAAGCGGAGCCCCGGGGAGGGAGTCATCGACCGGCGGCCGGACTGGTGTATGCCCCGGCCAAAAAACGCCTGTACCTGGGGATAGCTGCGGGGCCGGAGGCCCGCCGGGGGGCCTGGCGGTTTGAGTTGGGGGTGGAAGCCGGCCGCGACCGGCCCGGGCTGGACGAAATCATGCGGGACGGCCACAAGCTTCCGGCCACCGGGCCGGCGCCGATATCGGCGGAGCGGCCGCTGACGGTGATAGTGAGCCGGCATCATCCCAGCCGTGAGGCGGATGAGCTGTTGGCGGCCCTCGAGCGGCGGGTCGGCCCGCTCAGGCGGGTAAGCGGCGGCAGTTCGCTGAAGCTGTGCCGGGTGGCCGAGGGCGGGGCCGATCTGTATCCGCGCTTTGCACCCACCATAGAGTGGGACACCGCCGCCGGCGAGGCAATCTGCGGTGCAGCAGCGTGCCGGGTAACCCGTCGCGACGGGCAAACGCCTCTATATTATAACAAGTTAAATTTAGAAAATCCCTGGTTTATGGTACAGGGGCCGCGGGTGCAGGCGCTCGTGCCGGGCATACTGCAGTAGTAAATTCTCGAAAATTCCCACCCACATACTTGTATAATCATCCGCATGTGTTATAGTGTTCAGTAATTGAACAATAAACATACTTCGGACCATGCCCGGCCAGTCTGTTGCGGCGGCGGCTGTGGGAGGACCGACGGTTAGTTGAGTCGGCAGCCGAGAAGGCGGGCCGATACTTGTCTGCGCACCCGACCCGTGCGAATGGGGGAGGTGTGCCCATCCGTCCCCATTGTTATCAAAGGCGCGAAGAGGCGCCCCACATGAACGCTTCAGCGAAAGAAATCGAAATTTTAGAAAACATCTACCATTCTCAGCCCAATGTGCGGCAGCGCGACCTGGCCCAGATAGTCGGCCTGTCGCTCGGCATGACCAATGCCATTTTAAAGCGGCTGGCCCAGAAGGGTTGGATAACCGTGCGCAAGGTGAACAACCGCAATATCTCCTATGCGGTGAGTCCGGAGGGGATGGATGTGATTATGCGCAAAAGCTATCACTACTTTCGGCGCACCATCAAGAACGTGGTGTATTACCGCAAGACCATCGAACAGCTGATTAAAGAGGTCGGCGACCTGGGCTACGAGAAGCTGATTCTGGTGGGGCAGAGCGACCTGGATTTTATTGTGGAGCACGCCTGCGACCGCGCCGGCGTGGAACTTCTGCAGGAAGACCCGGCCGAACACGAGCTGAAGCACGTGTTTTTTCTTTACTCGGAGAATTATATTCCCGACGAAGAGGCCGAAGGCAACGGCCAGGGCTATTTGCAGAAGGTTTTGGTGGAGATGTAAGGAGCCATACATATGCAGTACATAGAAAACAGATCGTTTTTAATCATTTCCGCGCGCCGGCCGCTGGCCGAGTGGGTGGCCGAGACCGACGGTGAAGAGGTCAACCCGGCGGTGCTGGAGCACAAGTCGGTGTACCTGGTGCAGCCGCTGGATAACCCCAGCGAGGAGCAGGTGGAGAAGCTGGTGCAGAAGCACAGCGCCGCCATCTTCGAGAACGAGCTGTTCAGCTGGAACACCGAGCGGGAGAACTGGCCCACCACCCGCGACTTCGACACCTTCCGGGAGTGGTTTGCATTTGAGTACGTCGAGGAGGGCTTCGATGCCGCTCCCGGGGATATAGAGAAAGAGTAGTCTGCTATACCATGCCAGCCGATCAAAAACTGATTGATAAAATCCAAACCACCGCTGCTTCCCTGGCTGCCAAAGACACGCGCATACTGGCGCTGTATCTGCTCGGCAGCGTTGCCCGGGGCGCGCAGCGGCCGGACAGCGACATAGACATCGGGCTGATGCCCGAACCGGGCGAACACATCGGCGCACTCGAGCGGCTGCAACTGGCCAACTCGATGGCGGTGGAACTGAAGCGCAGTGTTGACCTCGGAGAGATTTCGTCAAAAAATCTGGTGTATTCATTTGAAGCTCTGCTGAAGGGCACCGCCCTGTACAAGCGCGACGGCGACCGGGCCGACCTGTACCGGGCGAACCTGCTGGGCATGTACCAGCAGTTCAACTACGAGCGAAGAGAGGTTCTGGATGCCTACCGCGCCTGACAACATCATACACAACAAAGCGGCGATAATCGAACGCTCGCTGCGAAGAGTGTTAGAAGAATATGACCGGAATCCTGAACTTGATAATTACACGCATATAGACGCCATGGTGCTGAATATCGAGCGCGCCTGTCAGGCGGCCATCGATGCGGCCTACCATCTGGTGGCCGCGCACCACTACGGTATGCCGCAGACAAGTGCGGAAGCTTTCGAACTGCTGCGGCAGGCCGGCGTTCTGAGCCCGGAAACAAGCCGGGCGATGATCGGCATGACCGGCTTCAGAAATGTCGCTGTACACGAATATCAGGCCCTTGATATGGAAATAGTGCGGGCCATCGCCACAAAAGAGTATAAATCATTGATACAGTTTTGCCGGGAACTCGGCGTGCGGATCGCTGTCGGCCCGAAATAAGGGGCTCGTAGTAGCTGGCCAGGCCGGCTTATGCCACAGCTCGGCCAGGAATAGACCCCAGAATACAACTCACGGAGAAAGTACATGTCACAAATAACCGTTATCGGAACCGGCTATGTCGGCCTGGTTACCGGAAGCTGCCTGTCCGACTTCGGACACAAAATAACCTGCGTCGACAACGACGAGAAAAAGATCGCCCGCCTGCTGAAGGGCGAAATTCCTATCTACGAGCCGGGCCTCGAGCCCATCGTAGAACGCAACGCCTACTACGGGCGCCTGAACTTCACCACCGACACAGCCAAAGCGGTGAAAGAGAGCGAAGTCGTCTTTATCGCCGTAGGAACCCCGCCGGCCGACGACGGCAGCGCCGACCTGCAGTACGTGGAGGCGGTGGCCCGCGAAATTGCCCGCGCCATGGACGGCTACCGCGTCATTGTGGATAAAAGCACCGTGCCCATCGGCACCGGCGCCCGGGTCCGCGCCTGGGTACAGGAAGAGCTGGACAAACGCGGGGTCAGCTACGAGTTCGACGTAGTCAGCAACCCCGAGTTCCTGCGCGAGGGCAGCGCGGTGCGCGACTTCACTCATCCCGACCGCATCGTCATCGGCAGCGAGAGCGAACGGGCCCGCGACGTCATGCGGCAGGTGTACCGGGTGCTGTATCTGAACGAAACCCCCTTCATCGAAACCAACATCGAAACGGC
>JAASTM010000429.1 GCA_021767325.1 Spirochaetales bacterium | reverse complement strand
GGCCTCGAGAGCTGCCAATATGGATGACCCAGAAGTGTCGGCATATCCGGATGATATTAAATTTGCACCTGCCCCGGCTCCGAAACCAGGCGGACCTCTTGGTGGTAGTGCCTGGAATGATTTCTACTGCATACCTAAAAACACTAAAGTTGATCCTGAACTCGTCTTTCAGGTTATCATGGAAACTGTTGACCTCGAGAGTCAGAAAGAAGCTGCCGGTTACGGTATTCCCACCCGTATGAAAGCTGTGCAGAGTGAAAACGCCGATGCGTACATGCCTGCCGCTATGGAAACCATTGCAAAGGGTGTCGGTGCATATAAAAACCTTCCGGGGACCCAGCTGGCACGGACTGCCTTAGCTGAGTTCCTACCCCTGGTAGGCACCGGAGAGCTAAGCCCGCAGGAAGCTCTCGACAAGGCCGCTGCCAAGTATACTCAAGAAGCGAAGGCAAACGGATTTATCGACTAGAGTACCCAACAATAGAACCCGCATCCGGTTGTGTATCGGGTGCGGGTTTTGTGTACTCGTATCCGTTTTGGTATTAGAGGAGTTTTTTCTATGAAACGGAAGATTTTTTATCAATTTGTTGCGCCGAGCAATGCCCTCATGTTTTTACTCATGATCATTCCTTTGGCGTATGCCGGGTATTTGAGCTTTCACTTTGTAACTTTTATGAACATCAATACGCCCGAGCCAGTGGGTTTCCAGAACTATCTATCAATTTTGTCTGATCCAAAATTTTGGGAAGCTTTTCGATTTTCCCTCCTCATCATTGTAATTACCGTGCCTTCACAGCTATTTATTGGGTTTGTGATGGCCTTGTTTCTCGATCAGGTTAATCCTCTTTTTAGAGGTTTGTTTTTGGCCTGTTTTTTGCTGCCATTTATAGTGGTTCCTGTCGTTGGTACTTTGATGTTTAAACAGTTGTTCGAGGTAGGAGGGCTTGTTGAATGGCTTTATGGTCTGATCTTTCATCAGCAATTCGTATTTAATCCGACTTCCGTAAGAACACTAATTATTTTGCATCTTATATGGCATGCCACCCCCTATCCTTTAGTGGTGTTTTTTGCCGGATTGCAGACATTGCCTCAAGATCATCTGGAGGCGGCGGCGGTTGATGGCGCCACTCGTTTGCAGCAGCTCGGTTATATTGTAATTCCACATCTGCGACCGCTTTTGCTCATGGCAACAATGATTCTGATAATGGATATGTATCGCATGTTTGATAGTATATTGGTAATAAGCGAACAGAACCCGATTTATCATGCGGAGAACCTGATGATGTACAACTTCAGGATCGGTATGAAGGTGCAACGGCTCGGTCGGGCAAATGCGACGGCGATACTCACCGTTTTAGGCGTGCTGGTGGTACTGATTCCCTGGCTGCGCAAAACCTATAGAAACGTTATGGGAAAGGATTAAGCTATGCAACCAATAAAAAATCCAATTGCCAGATTAGGGGTATATATATTACTTATCGGGTTTGCTCTATACAGTGTTATACCGTTTTTATGGACGGTACTGCAGTCCTTCAAAAATGTACGCCAGGCCTTTGCGCGTACGCCTTTGATATTTTTCAAACCGACCTTTCAGAACTATGAGCGTCTGTGGTTAAACTCCACTCCCGAAAACTTCGGTTTTCTTGGAATGATACTGATAGCGTTGTTCGCAACCATCGTATTGTTGCTGCTGTTCGCTGATCGTCTGCCGGTTCCGAAGGGTGTGGTGTATCTAGGCGCTTTGGCGCTGTTCTTCTTCACACTTTGGCTGCTGCCGCGAATAATAGACACAGCCGAGTTTTATAACTACTTTGTTAACTCGGTTATTGTAACGGTAGGCGTAGTTACGATTTCTATGACCATTGGAAGCCTGGCCGGGTACGCCTTGGCCCGCTTCAGCGGAATTGACGGAGTTATCATTCTGATAGTGGCACTGGCTTTCCGGGCTCTGCCCCGGATGGCTTTTGCGCTGCCCTATTACTCTCTGGGACAGCTAACCGGATTTCATGATACCTATTTTCTACTGATTTTGGTTCTCGTGGCGGCCAACCAGCCCTTCAGTATCTGGATGCTGCGGGCCTTCTTTGCCGAAATTCCAAAAGAGCTGGAAGAATCGGCTAAGATTGACGGGCTGGGTCCTTTCGCGGCGTTTGCGCGGGTAATAATACCCTCCGCGTGGCCTGGCATTATTTCCACTGGTCTGTTTTCGCTCTTGCTGGCATATCACGAGTTTTTGCTGGCCCGAGTATTGACCAACACGAAATGGACCCTGCCGGTTGCGATTGTTCAGTTTACCGGCGGTGAGGCCCCTGGACATATTACAATGGCCGCTGCAGCGGCGGTGTCGGCAACGGTACCGATCGTACTGATTATAATTTTCTTCCAGAAGCACCTTGTGAAGGGGCTGACTGGCGGAGCTGTAAAGGGATAAGAGCAATCTCTTTCGAATGTATATAATATCCTATCCGCGACTTCCCGTTCTTACGGCGGGAAGTCGCCTCTTAATGAAGCTTAGCAGGAGCAACTTATGGCAGAAAAAGAGCGTAAAAAAACAACTAGTGTATCTGCCGGCAGCACGGCCGGAGAAGAGAAAATCGAGTTCGACTTAAAGGCCGATATCAGCGAAATGATACCTCCGCAGGGCGAACGCCGGCAGAGTCTCGAAGGGTTTGACGAGGATTACACAGATATAGTGGACTACATTGTGCGGTGTACTTATAAGATCTGGGACGAGAAGAACGTCGGTCTTATCTATACCCACTATCATCACAAATCCCTGGCCCACATGCCCCACGGACTGGTGTACGGGCGGGATGATGTGGTCGCGGCCACGGCCGGAGCGCAGAACGCATTTCCCGACTTCAAGCTGTATGTTGACGATGTGCTGTGGCGTGGTAATGACCGGGATGGCTTCGATACCTCGATGCCGAGTACGGCGGTCGGAACCAATCTCGGGTGGAGTATGTACGGTCCGCCGACGGGACGAAAAATCTGCCGCCGGGGTATTGCCAACTGCTTTACCCGCAAGAATCGCATTATCGAGGAGTGGGTAGTGCATGATGATGTTGCTACGGTACAACAGCTCGGTCTCGATCTGGAGGAGACGGTGAAGAAGCTGGTAGCTGACGGATACTGTGATGACTATCAGGCCGAAGAGGGGCCGATCGAAAGGACTCTCGGTGAGGGAGAGCCGCCCGAGCTGCCACCGAAGCCCGCCGGCGCGGAGGATGTAGAAGGCCTGATTCGGCGAGTATTCGCAGAAACCTTCAATTGGCGACTGTTCGGACGGGTTGATGAGTATTACAATGAAAACTACCAGTATCACGGCAGTCGGAACCAAACCCTCTACGGTCGTGATTCATACAAAAAGCAGCTTCTGCAGTGGATTTCACT
>JAASTM010000428.1 GCA_021767325.1 Spirochaetales bacterium | reverse complement strand
TACAATCACTGACTTCCGTGCGGCGTAAGTCGAGTGTATAGGCATTCGCGGCGGGGATGGTTTCAGTCTCTGTTATAATGACGGTTTTCTTTTTATTCATAGCGATTGAGCTCCATGCCGATTCCGGGAGTATCAAGAGGATATACGATGCCGTTTTCTATACGGACGGCCTCTGCGGTTGGGTCATTCGTGAATTCGAGGTGGCCGTCCAAATCGGCGTAGGCCACGTTCGGGCGCGAGAGGGCGAAGTGCAGCCCCGCCGCCACGCCTAGGCCCGCCTCGTCCATGCAGCCGACCATAGTGGGGGCGCCGGCGGCCCGGGCGACCGCGTCGATTTCGGCGGCGCGGTACAGGCCGCCGCTCTTGGCCAGCTTGATGTTGTACGCATCGGCCCCGCCGGCCCGCTCGATAGCCGCTGCGTCGGCCGGGCTGAGCACCGCCTCATCGGCCATTACCGGCAGTCTGAAGGCCGAACCGGCAGAGTCGCTGACTACCCGCAGACCTGCCAGGTCGAGCTTGTCGATCGGCTGTTCCAGCACCGAAATTCCGGCAGTGGCAATCCCCCGGATAAAGCGGACCGCCTCTTCGCGGCTGAAGCCCTGGTTGGCGTCGAAGCGCAACTCCATGTCCGGTCCGACGGCCTCGCGCACCTTTCTGCAGCGCTCGATATCCTCGTCTACATTCCTACCGCCCTTCAGCTTGAGGCTGATGAAGCCGCGTTTCTGCCAGGCCAGGGCCTTCGCAATGGTGTTTTCCGGGGACTGGATACCGATGGTAACCGAAGTGGCGATTGAATCGCGATAGGCCCCCAGGTATTTGTACAGCGGCAGTCCGGCCTGCTTGGCGGCGATGTCGTAGAGGGCCATGTCGACCGCCGCCAGGGCAGTAGGCTGGCCGGCTTGACCAGCCCGGGCGCTAGTGCCCCGGCGAAGTTCCTGCTCGAGCTCGGTGATGATGCGCGGGATGTAGACCGGGTCGCGGCCTTTGAGAAAGGGAATCGCGATATCGTTGAGCGCTGCCAGAATAGTCTCTCCGTTCTCACCGGTGACCTCTTCGTCATGCGCCCCCACTCCGCAGCCGATAATACCGCGGTCGGTCTCGATACGCAGAAAGACATTCACCGTGTGGTCGATGGAGCTGTAGGCGATGGTGAAGGGCTCTTCCAGTTCGAGCTTGTAGGGCCAGGCATCGCAGCGGGTAATTTTCATAGTGCTGTTAATGCTTCCTCAGCATGGCTTCGATCTTGTCGACGATTGGGTCGAGGTCCTGGGTAAGGGCATCGCGGGCCGGCAGTCCGGTCTCTTCTTCGAGCCGGCGGCACTCTGCCGGAATCTCATCGTATTCCATCTCCTCGTGGTTGACGGTGATGCCGATCACCGGCTTGTCCGAGAGCAACTCGATGGCTTTGATCTGGGTTTGCAGAGGATGGATGGCGGTGCCCGGCAGGCCGTCGTAGTCGCGCCGCCGCGGGGCGTGCTGCAGCAGGACCGCCTGCGGCTGACCGGCCGAGAGGATTTCGAACCCGCCGGGAAAGATGGGGTTCATCAGGCTGCCCTGTCCTTCAATCACCATGATCTCCGGCTGCTGTTCCTCCCAAGCCGAAATGATGGCGTGTTCGATCTCGCCGGTCACGAAGTCGTTTATCAGCCCGTCCATGATTACCCCGTACTCGGCCCCCTGCAGCCAGGCGGTTTGTCCGGTACCGATGAATGCGGTTTTGTGACCGCGGTCCTGCAGTGCGTCGACCAGCTTCCAGGCGGCGGTGCGCTTGCCCACCGAGGAGTCGGTGCCCAGCACGGCGATCCTAAAAGAGCCCACCGACCAGATGCCCCCGGTAAAGGGGTGCAGCTCGTGCCGCGGAGGCGTCTTGCGCACATCCCGCAGAGTCACTCCACGCCTCTGAGCTTCAGCGGCCATTTCAGGATCCTCTGAGATGAAGTAGTGCATCCCGCAGTCGACGTTCAGGCCGGCCCGGATGGCGGCCATTATTGCCGCATGCATCGCCTCGGTAATCACCCCGCCGTCGGGTGCAATACCGAATACGTAATGCGTGGCGGGGGTCCCGGCAGCCCGGGCGGTTTCAACAGCCTCCTCGAGGGAGGCGCTGATCGGAATTCCGTTGGGATTCCGGTCGAGCACCTGACCGGCATCTTGACCGGCGTAGCGGCTGTCGATAACCCCGACGATATTGTAGCGGCGGGTAAAGCGAACCAGACCGTGGGCGGTCTTGCCCCACGGCGTATTGAAATAGCCTTCACAGTAAACCAGTGCGTTTCCATCCATGGCCATATTATCGCATGGAGTCAGCCGCGCGGGCAATGATTTCGCAGTGAATGTGCACCCGTGGTTCGGCTCTGAACACTGTCCCGGCGACGCGGATGCAAAAAAGTTGCGTCGACGCAACTTAGGAAAAATACTATATAGAAAAGAACTCTAAAGCAGAGCGATAGATTTTGCTTTTCTTGATTTCACCTCTGAAGCAGAATATACTATAAGCACATAGTAATAAGCAGAAGGAGGATTCCATTATGCTTATTGCTATTCCTAAGGCGTTGCGGGAAAAACTCGGCGAAGAGGGGGCCAACGATTTGGTCGATCTGCTCAACTCTAACGCACAGAACAGCGGCAACTCGATTACCGCCTTTGTGGAAGAGAAGTTTGAACGGCGTTTGTCCGAGGAGATGGCGAAACTTCGGGGAGAAATGCATAAAAACCAAGTTGCCACGATCCGCTGGATGTTCGTCTTCTGGGTGGGGCAGATAGGGGCGATACTGGGTATTCTGTTTGCCTTTTTTCGGTAATGTATGCAAGGCAGAGAGTGCGGCCTCGATCGTTTTGGTGAAAAAGTTGCGTCGACGCAACTTAGGAAAAATACTATATATAAAAAACATAAAGCTGAGCAATAGATTATGCTTTTCTTGATATCACCTCTGAAGCAGAATATACTAATCCTAAGGCGCTACGGGAAAAACTCGGCGAAGAGGGAGCCAACGATTTGGTCGATCTGCTCAACTCTAACGCACAGAACAGCGGCAACTCGATTACCACCTTTGTAGAGGAGAAGTTCGAGCGGCGTTTGTCCGAGGAACTGTCGAAAACCCGAATTGAGTTTTTCGAGGAGATGGCGAAACTTCGTGGAGAAATGCATAACAACCAAGTTGCTACAATCCGCTGGATGTTCGTCTTCTGGGTAGGGCAGATAGGGGCGCTGCTGGGTATTCTGTTTGCTTTTTTTAGATAACTGACGATAGATTGGTCGGCGTTGGCCGAAGTGCATTTACAGCTGGGCGTCGTAGCGCTGTTCCCTGAGGGGCCGGCCGAAGGCGGTGGAGTCGTGCTCGGAGGTGAGCGTGAATCCGTGGCGCGTGTAGAGTGAGATGGCTGCGTCCAGCTC